>JBEKYG010000272.1:0-6863 GCA_049511215.1 Acidobacteriota bacterium
ACCTTAGCGACTGTACTCTTGCTTGATAAGAGTTCGAGAATGGTTTCGGCTGTTTTCATGCCTCTCTTAGTTATACTAATCGAGGAGAATTGTCCATCATTATTTTACGGGATAGGCGCAGGCCGAGCCAGAGCGAGAGCCATTGGCCAAGAATTACACAATCTTGGTGCCGGCACAATCAAGCTCATGCAAACGGCACACAGACATGTTCGCATGGTGCTGGGTGCGACCGCCGCAATTGAGCTTAATCTCTGCTGGGATGGGATCGGGGATGGTCAACCTGGATGTGAGGTTTGGCTTTGCTAAGACATGTTGCCTGAGCTGCGAGAGGGTCATCAGTGTGGTGACGGAAACAGGAAGAGGCGTGGAAAAAGAGGCCAGGAATCATGGCGAACCTTGAGAAGCTGTTGGGGCCGAAAGAAGTTGGTGAGGTTCTCGGCCTGAAGAAAAGCAAGGTCGCCCGGATGCTTGCCAGCGGGGAAATACCGTCGCTGATCATTTCTGCCGGTGCGCGCCGCCGCGTGTTTCGGGTTCGCCCCTCGGACCTGATGAGTTGGCTGAGACGGCACGAGATCAACAAATGATCTCCGCATGCGGGATTTTGGGATCGGATTCACAGCAGAGAATCATATGCGCCCGTCAAAGATCGTTCATCCTGGGGCAATACAGAGCAAAGGCGAGTCAAAATGACGCTTGACAACAAGGACGCTATCATGTTATACATTATCTATGACACGTCAAAGGAAACAGCGAAGACGGATACCGGACGAGGAGCGGAAAAAGAACCTGATTGCTGTCCGCGTGAAAGACGACGAAATGGAAGCCCTGGAGAAGATTGCGGATCGGGAGAACTTGCCCGTAAGCTACTTCGTTCGGCAGGGGATCAGACTTGTGATCGAGAAACGATTGAAACCGTAACCCGCATGGAGCGGGGCCGGAAGCTGCTAGAACAGCAACCGACCCCTGACCCGGCATTCCTACGAGGAGGAACGCATGGCTGAAGACATTCTAAGGGATGCTATCCCGAATTCCACACTCGAAAGTACACCCACCGAAACAAAGAAGCGGCGGAAGAAGATCCTTGGCATTTCCCAGCGCGGCAATTGCTGGCAGATCGATACCTTCTATAAGGGAATCCGGCTTCGAGAAAGATGCGCCACCCAGGAAATGGCAGAGCAAAATCTTCGTAAGATGAAAACCCTGATCGACGAAGGCCGCTACATGGAAATGAAGCGGGAATCAAAAGAAACAGTGGGGCAATTTGCGAAGCGGTATCTTCAATGGTGCCGGGATATCAGACAGAAGGCTGTGAATAGTAAAATATCTCATCTGGAAAGCATCCAGGGCTGTTTCGGAAAGGACACACTGCTTTCCAAGATTGGCCGTGCCGAAGTAGAAGGATATCAAGCCTTGCTGATATCATCCCCGAGTAAAAGAAAAAGAGCCTTTAGGCCGGGAACGGTTAATCGTCATATGACCACTTTGCGCCATATGCTGAACAAGGCTGTGGAATGGAATGTTATCTCCGATCACCCATGCAGGAAGGTGAAGAGTCTCAAAGAGAATAATATGAGGACCGTATTTCTAAGCGTAGAAGAGTGCAAAACCTTGCTGGATGCTGCGTCCACAGTGGACGAAGACTCAAAGAAAGGTGCTTGCCCAGGCACTACGCTTAAAGCCGTCATTGAGCTTGCCCTAAACACGGGGATGCGGAAAAGCGAGCTTTTAAATCTGAAGTGGGAGCACATCAACCTAAAGCAAGAGTATCTGGAAATCGTCGAACAGAAGAATGGGGAGTATGACACGATCCCGCTTAATCAGTCCGTTATTGAGATTTTGCGGAGAATCCCCCGGCGATTGGATTCGCCCTATGTCTTCCCTGGCAAGATCCCCGGCAAACCCTTTGTCGATCTAAAGGGACAATATGAGAAGGCGGCAGGTAACGCAAACCTTTCTTGGGCTACCTTTCATGTCCTCCGGCATACGGCGGCTTCCCATATGGCAATGAACGGAGTACCTCTAACAACGATAAAAGAGATTCTTCGGCACAAGGATTTTGAAACGACCCTCCGCTATGCCCACCTTTCACCAAGTCACAAAAAATCGGCTGTGGATATACTGGGTGAAGCACTCACAAGGGAAGCCGAAACGACGGTTAAAACTGCATAATTACCCACCATGTACCCACAGGGGGAAAAGGATCGAAGATGCTTGAATGGGCGATGCGGGATAAAGGGCTCGAAATCAAAGGGTTAAGTGGTACGCCTGGCAGGGTTCGAACCTGCGACCTTCGGTTCCGGAGACCGACGCTCTAGTCCAACTGAGCTACAGGCGCATGCGGTGTTTCCAATGACTTAGTCGAGAGGCAGCCTACCATAAATTCTGCTGTGGTGTCCATAAGCTCTCCCAGCCACGCACGGCCCGGCAAAGTCGCAGTCCGGCGGCGACATTGCGCTCTACAGAAGCGGCACTCCGGCTGACTGACGAATGGCATGCTCGCGAAGTGGGTGCGGGTCGACGAGGTTTAACTGGATTCGGATGAGTTGAAGCTCTGAGGCGCATGTCTCTATAATGCTCAAGCCGCGCGCGTCTCGTCAGCGCAATGCGGCAGCACTGCGGGGGAGACTCAATATGCTCTGGTGGACATTGCAGCAGCTGAAATCGTCAAACTGGCAGACGCGAGCGGCAGCCGCGGCGCGCCTGGCGGCATCGAATCAACAAAAAGCCGTCCCTTCTCTGATTAGGGCGTTGGCAGATGAAAACGGGCAAGCGCGCCTGGCGGTCATCAACGCACTTGCCGTGCTCTGCCACCCCGCGGCGGCAGAGCCCCTGGCGGCGGCGTTGGCCCGCATAGTCAGGCGGCCCAAGGGGCCGCGGGCGGACGCGGAAAGCGCCGAATTCGAGGCACTGGCCGGCGCGCTCGGGGCGTTGGGTGGCGCCGCGGTCGCGCCTCTCTTGCGCCTGCTTGATTCCGACGACAAGGAAACCCGCCGTTGGGCGGCCCAGGCGCTCGGGCTTGCACGGGACTCTCGGGCCGTCGAGCCGCTGATCAAACGGTTGGGCGATAGTCGTTCCGATGCGCGCAAGGCGGCTGCCTTAGCCCTGGGAGAGATCGGAGATCCGCGTGCGCTTGATCCTCTGGTTAAAGCTCTCGCCAACCGCGATCATGAGACGCGCCGGGCCGCGGCAATCGCTCTCGGCGCAATCAGCAGCGATCAGGCTGTCGACGCCTTGTGTGCCATCTCCGAGGATCCGCATGAACCGGTCCAACTGGCTGTTGTGGAAGCCCTGAGCAAGATCGGAGGCTTACATGCAGCGGCCGGCTTGAGGACGATCACAGACGGCGGCAGAAAAAATGTGCGTGAGGCAGCCTCGTTTGCGTTGAATTCCCTGAAGCTCACGCCGACGACCCCAGGAGAGCGCGCTGCAGCCGCGGTCCTGACCGGAGATTTTAAGGCGGCAGTCACCGAAGGGGAGGCGGCCGTGGGGGCGCTGATCGCAACGCTTGGCTCCAAAAACGAGCTCCGGCGGCAGCAGGCCGCCGAAGCCCTTGCGTTACTGCGCGCGCCGGCCGCCGTCGATCCCTTGCTGCGGGCGTTGCGCGATCACAGTCCGGCGGTTCAGGATGCCACGGCTAGGGCGTTAGCCGGCATCGGGCCGGCGGCACTTGATGGGTTGGTGGGTGCGCTGTCACATCATGATCCCACCGTGCAGCGTCTGGCCGCGCGCGCCCTGGGCGAGATCGGCGACCCGCTGACTGCAAGAGCACTCGCCGGCGCCGTTGAGCAGAATTGCGCCATACCGAAAGAGTACCTGGAATCGGTCGAGGGGATCCGAGCCGCCGCCGCCGCCCTGGAGAAGATCCTGGCGAGGGGCTCCGCGGCCGTTCCTATTGCGGATCTGCAGCGCATGGCCGTCCTGCCCGACGCCGTCATTCAGGGCGCAGCCGGCGGATCGGGAACTCCGGCCGTTGATTGCGCCAAGATCCGCGATCTTGCGCAGCAAGAACTGCAGCGGCGCAATCCAAAGCTGTAATCGACCACGCCTAGAGACGAATCCGGAAAGCCTCTTTTTTGCGATTTCACGGCCCAGAAGTCCTTTGTTTTCAATGTCGTCATTCGCAAGAAACGGCCTTTCCGGATGAGTCTCTAGAAGGCGTGGCTTTGGCCTGCCCCGCAAAGCGGGGCGAAATACGGGGATTTAAACCACGAAGACCTCAAAGACCTCGAAGCGTCTTCTTTGAGGTCTTCGTGGTCTTCGCGGTTCGGTTTTTCCGGCCCGGCGAAATGCACGATACGGCTCGCCGGAACGGCGGAGCCTGTCAGGGTCGCACGGCCAGAGGCCGTGGATTTAGCTCGTCTTAAGACGGTTTCCCTGTCTTCTCCACGCGCCAGATAGCGATCTTAGCTCGCTTCGCTCGCAAACTTCAGGTGCCAAGGAACAGAGGGGCCTAGGGTCAAAGGGATCAGCAGCTAAAGAGTTCAACCTTCACAGAGGACTAAGATGTTTCCTTGGGCCCTTTGCCCATAGACACCTTGGCCCCTTGCGACAACTTGAAAAAACGTGACGTGGTCCGATTTGTCTCAACTAGTTGCGTAATTTCCGAATCATTAGGGGGTTGCGGATGAGCATTCATGTGGTAACCGGCGCCTACGGATACTCAGGCAAGTACATTGCGGGCCGACTCCTGGACCAGGGAGAGACCGTCCGGACAATCACCAACTCTCTGAGCCGCCCGAATCCATTCGGCGAGAGAGTGAAGGCGCAGCCGTATCATTTCGATGAGCCGCAAAAACTCGCCGCCACGCTTCGCGGGGCCGATGTGCTCTACAACACCTACTGGGTGCGATTCAATCACAGGGGCTTTACCCACGCGGTGGCGGTTGAAAACACCATCAAGCTGTTCGCTGCCGCCAAAGAAGCCGGCGTCCGCCGGGTGGTTCACATCAGCATCACCAACCCTTCGGAGGAGAGTGACCTCGAATACTTCCGCGGCAAGGCGCGTCTGGAGCGCGAGTTGGTAGACTCGGGTCTATCCTTCGCGATTCTCCGTCCCACGGTTCTGTTCGGGAGAGAAGACATCCTGGTAAACAACATTGCTTGGACGCTGCGCCACCTGCCGGTGTTTGGCGTCTTCGGTGACGGAATGTATCGGCTGCAGCCTATCTACGTGGAGGACCTGGCGGAACTGGCGGTGCGCGAAGGGAAAGGCGACAAGAATCGCATCATCGATGCCGTCGGGCCAGAGACGTTTACCTTTCGTGGCCTGGTCGAAGCAATCGGGGCAAGCATTGGGAAACCCCGGCGGATCATCACCGTCTCTCCATGGCTTGGATACTGCGTGGCTTTAGTGATAGGAAAGATCGTAGGAGACGTCTTCCTGACGCGTGCCGAAATTGAGGGCTTGATGCGGGGCCTCCTGTGTACCGCATCGGAGCCCGCCGGGCCGACCCGGCTTACGGCGTGGGTCGGGCGGCACGCTGACTCGCTCGGCGTCCGTTATGCGAGCGAGTTGGCGCGCCGGACTCATCGGGATCAACCGTATGACCAATCGTGACCAAACAGGCACGAACGGCCAGGGCCGCTCTGGACATAACCCCAAAGAACGAACCGCCGCCGCGCAGAGCACACAAGGAGTAACAACTGCGCATGAGCGCGGAAGGGCACGAGTCACGACTGGAAAAATTCCGTGTGAATTCATGGCTCAGTTTCTGCGTTTTTATATCTATAATCGACAGCTATGATGACCCAACAACTCCTGGAACCGCAAAGTGACGCTCCTGCGAAGAAGATCTGGAGACGTTGGAAGTGGATTGGACCGGCTCTCTATGCGGCCGTCCTCCTCTTCGGCCGCTGGCTGCCGGGGCCGATTGTCGGAGCGTCCCCATTTCCTACTTTTCGAGGGGATTTACATGTTTGACGCCTTGGAAGCGCTTGAAATCATGATCGCTGGAAAATATTTCGCAATCGAGTTCGAGGGCAAGGGCGGCAAGATGCGCGTCCGAAGTCAGATTTCCCGCAGTGCCGGAGGAGCGGAGCAGATTGCGCAAAATGAGCCAATGCTTTTCGCCAGGAGCGACGGTTCGGACGTATGGCTGTGCCAGCCAGGAGTCAACGTACTCCAGGGCAGCCTCCGGCGAGAGGGGATGCCGCACGACAGCCGGGTGGGTTACGATTCGAAGGAACGCCAGGATCACACCCCATGTCAGGCCGACGTTTTCACTGCTCGACAGGACCTTTTCAAGCCAGCGCCGTGCGGCATCATGATGGGGTGATGCGGAATCGATCGCATAAATCAACAGGTTGGCGTCGATCAGAATCATTTTCTAAGACGAAGCTTGCCGGCAATTTCCGTGGTTTCGATTTCATCGGCCAGCCGCAACGCCTTGTCTAGGTTGATACCCGGGAGCACTCCGCCCAGGGACGCAGGCTTGATCTTGTAGGGTCGGCTTCTGGGCAAGGTGTGCTCCGCTTGAATCCCGGCTTGCAAGGTGCAGTTCACGACCTCTTTGAATGACTTGCCGGACTCGTATGCTTTTTTACGAAGCGCCTCTGCCAGCTTGTCATCGATAGTCAGTGTTGTTCGCATGTTTGCATCATAGCATATGAATGGTAGACATCAAAACATCAACAAGCCCCGCAGATCCATCACAACGGGCCTACCTCGTCAGAAGACCGGGAACGCGCTCTTATTGTCCGATGCTGGGAGGGTCAAAACCCTCGCCTTCAAGTGACGGCTTCAGGGGGTTTTCCCTTGCTTCCATAAGGGCGGGGCCTGTGCCCGCCCGTGAGGCCTCTAGTTCCTTGCGGCAGAATTCATGGGATTCTTTTGCTCTCCGAGAGAATCCCCGCCTTGTCAATCA
>JBEKYG010000273.1:0-6857 GCA_049511215.1 Acidobacteriota bacterium
AGAGACCACAAACGGCAATGCCGGAAGGGTTGCCGAAATCGACAAGGAGGTGTCCGCTCTGAAAGCAGAAGTTCGCAAAGCTTACGAGCGCATGGACTTGCTGGAAGCGCAGGCGCCTCAGGCGACGATGCTGCTTGAGGCGGCCCCACTCAAGGATCTAGCATCTCTGAGAGAAGAAGTCGCCGCCGCCGGCCGGCTCCACGCAGAGGAGCGACTGCAAATGCGATCCGCGTTGAGCGCACTCGAGGTGAAGGTCGACGACAGCCTGCAAACCCTTGGAAAGCTGCCCGCAAACCTGGAATCATTATCATCGCAAGTTCGCCACATGGACCAAAAGTACCAGCCGCTTTCCCAAAATCTGGAGCGGATGTCCAACGCAGCGAACGAGGTGCCTCAAAGGTTGGCAGACATCGGCAGCGATGTGGCTGCACTGCGTGCCGAATTCCTTCAGACTCGGTCTCAAATGAAAGCCCTGGAGGAAAAACTCCATCGACTTGCCGTGGGTCCGCAACCCGGATCCAACACTCCGGCACAGGGAGATATGCACACTATCCGCGAAAACCTCGACGAGATCCGCCGCTTCATGGCCGCCCTTTCCCACAAACTATAAACCAGCGACGAATGGCGAGTGACGAATGAATTGCTTCAAATTCATCCAGTCTAGTCAACCAGCCTGAAAAGGTTTAAATTCCTAGGGTTTCTCGCCTGATTGTGGTAGAGTAATCGCTTAATGTTTTGAGGGCATGTCATGAAGAAAACCGCAGCCGGTTCGGATGTTGAGGCCTATTGCACCAAATGCAAGATGGTGCTGGCTCATACCGTGGTCACCATGCAAGGTACCAAGCCTCGCCGGGTCAAGTGTAATACATGCGGGGGCGAGCACAACTACCGGGCAGAGAAACCTCAATTGAAGACTGCAGTCAAGAAGGCGGAGAAGACACCAAAAACCAAATCCGCCACCAAACGAACTCGTCAGACTTGGACCGAGATCATGCAGGAGGCCTCAGGAAAACCCCACAAAGCCTATAGCATGGCTGGAAATTTCGGAGAAGGCGACTGGATCGAACACAATACCTTCGGCTTGGGTTGCGTTCAGTCTTTTACACCGCCAAATAAGATCACCGTACGTTTTGCGGATTCCACCAAAATGCTCATTTGCAATCGGAGCTAGGAGCCCGTCCGAGAGGTCACGGAACCTCCGGCAAAGCTGGAGGCTTGCTTTGTGAACCGCTCAAAGCGGTCATTGTGAGCCGCTCCAAGCAACGCCTCCCTATACGCGAGAACTATGCAAACCTGCATCGGCGCTCACCGGCACATGGCCCTGAAAGGGACGGACAGGAAAGCCCAGGGCGTGAGCCCACATCGTTATACACAATTCGGGGACCGAAACTGAAAAGCACGGGAGGATTCTGCTTCGCCCCTTCAGGGCTCTCTGGTTTGACTCGTCGGACCCCAGGGCTCACGCCTTGGGCTGTTCTGCGCCGCCCTTTCAGGGCTAAACGCAGGCCAATGTAAAGCTCAATTCCATAGGAGCTTACGTCTATTCCGAGAAACCCCGAAGGGGTGAAGCAGCCAAGCCCAGGGCGTGAGCCCTGGGATGCGACGCCGCATGCGCTCGGAACGCGGCGCCTCCTAATTTTCAGACGGGCTCCTAGGTGAAACTCGTACTTCAGACAGGGAGTTCACTCCTCGAGGCGGTTCGGGTGCTGGTTCCAGGCGCGTCGAACCGAACCTTACGACAGTTGCTGCAGTTCGGACGCGTCAAGCTCAACGGTGAGACCTGCAAGATCACCGGACGCCGTGTTGCCCCCGGGAATGTGGTCGAAATCGTTCCCCAGGGTGATTCCCGTCCCCCGGTGCACGGGCTCCGGATCGTCTTTGAAGACAAGGATATCCTTCTCGCCGAGAAGCCGGCCGGGCTGCTGACAGTAGCGACGCCACATGAGCAGGAAAAGACCGCTTATGCCTACCTGCGCCAGTACGTGAAAGACCGCGACACGAAGCAGAAGCTGTTCGTCGTGCATCGCCTTGACAAGTTCGCCAGCGGGGTACTGGTGTTCGCGAAATCCGAGCCCGTCCAGGCAAGGCTGAAGGCCCTCTTCAGCAGTCACAACATCCAGCGCAAGTATTGGGCGATCGTCGAAGGCCGCGTGGAAAAGAATCGCGGCACTATCCGGAGCTACCTCTCTGAAAACCGGGCCATGCGCATGCATTCGATTGAGGACGGGTCCGCCGGCAAAGAGGCGGTGACCCATTACCGCATCCTGCGGCGGTTCCCCCAGCTGACAGCTCTCGAAATCACTCTGGAGACGGGCAGGAAAAACCAGATCCGCGTTCACTTGGCTGAGATGGGGCACCCCATAGTCGGGGATCGGGCTTACGGCAGCAAGGCAAACCCAATGGGGCGTCTGGGCCTGCACGCATTCCTCTTGGGATTCCAGCACCCCATGCTCGGCACCCCGATCTTGCACAGGACCAAGGTCCCCCCTGAATTTGCGCGTTACCTTCCCAAATGAAATCGCGTAATACGAGAAATACGCGGCGCGGCTGTCAAACAACGCTTCCCGGCCGGCGACTGATTTGCGTGTTGGGAGCAGGAAGGCTCAGCGCGTGTGTCTCGTGCGTCAGGTGGTCTGGATTGGGTTGGGCCCGCGCACCACGACGTGGTGAACGGGTGGTCCGGCATCGAGATCGGAAATCGAATAGGGCGCGGTCCATGAGATGGGAGGGGATGACATTCCCCAAAGCGGAGATCATCGACTCACGGATGCCAGGTATTTCCTTTTCCAGGTCTGCGATCAGCCGGCGTACGCGTTTCCGCTTCAGCTTCTCCTGCGAAGCGCACAGATTGCAGGAGATAATGGGGAACCTCTCCTGCCCGGCAAATGCAGCAATGTCCTCCTCCCAGCAGTAAGCCATCGGACGGATGACGGTGTTTCGCCCGTCTTCACTCCTCAGGATCGGCGGCATCGCCTTGATCGATCCATTGAAGAACAGGTTCAGCAAGAGAGTTTGTAGGATGTCGTCGGCGTGGTGACCCAACGCAATCTTCGTGCATTTCTCCGCCACGGCGACGTTGTAGAGAACTCCACGGCGCAACCTGGAGCAGAGGGCGCAAGTCGTCTTTCCCTTTGGAATCTTGTCGGAAACGATCGAATAAGTGTCCCGCTGTACTATCCGGAAAGGAATTCTCTGGGCCGTGAGGTACTCTTCCAGGACATGCGCGGGAAATCCGGGCTGCATCTGGTTCAGACTGACGGCCAGGAGATCAAATCGAACCGGCGCCCGCGCCTGCAGGTCGCGCAGCAGGCTGAGAAGTGCGAAACTGTCCTTGCCGCCACTCAGGCAGACCATCACGCGGTCCCCGTCGGAGATCATGTCGTAATCGGCGATTGCCTCCCCCACTCGCCGCCGCAGCCGTTTCTTGAGCTTCTCAGCTTCGTTCATCGGCACAGGATTATAGCAGACGTACCTGCGCGAAGATCAGGTATTTCGCGGCTATTAGAATTGGAAAGCGCAGGTTTCAAGCACCCGCTCGATCTGAATGGGGCCCGGCTCCCGGGCGAAATGGCGCCCCCTGATCTTTGTGCCGCTGCTCCCCCCCATACTCGCGAGTTCGGCTCGATCCTTAGAATGATGGCTGCCGTTGTGGCAGTGCAGGAACCTCAGAGATGTAGAATATTCAAGCAGTCACTGATTAGTTTTTCAACATAACGTTAACCTCAATATTACCAATAAATTATAGTTCTGGATAGAAGGGGTGTGCTGAAGTTGTTGATTTTATCAACATTCGACTCTTCAAGATCTCGCCGCAAGCGCGGGCCTGGCGCAAGCGTAAGTCGTTGGACTAATGGGCTCTCAGCTGAATTTTCTGATTTTGTCGGTTTCTGGCACGGTAATTTCTTGATAAATGGGGAAACTGCCAGGGAGAAGAGCGAAAAACCGTGACAATACCGATTGCAGAGTAAAATCATGACTCCATTATTTGTAGTCGTAACGATACTGCTGTTTTTTGGCATTGAATGGATCGTGCAGCGGCGGAAGGCTGGGAAGGTATCCTCGGCCGCATCTTCTATGCGATCCGCAGATGGGCTGCTTTTTGCTCCGCGTATCCCGGAAGGTATCTTTTTTGCAAAATCCCACACCTGGCTTAGCCTCTTTCCCTCGGGCAAAGTGCGTCTCGGGATCGATGATTTCATTGCCACTCTTCTGGAGCGGGCTGATGTCATCCTGGTGAAAAGCGAGGGAGATCACGTAGAGAGAGGCGAGCCGTTGCTCGTGCTCTCCGACAATGGGCAAGCCTTAACCGTGCGCGCTCCGGTCAGCGGAGACATCCTGTCCGCGAATGAAAAGCTCGAAGGGGCAGCAGGGCTCATGCCCTTGGACCTTTTCAGCAATGGGTGGGTATACACGATCCAGCCCTGCAAGCCTGATGAGTTCCGCAGCCTGCTCCTGGGCAATGAGAGCCGCTCCTGGATGTTCGAGGAACTCCGCAGGCTGCGCGATTTCTTTGCGTTCACCATGGAGGACGGCGCCTCGGCATTTGCTGCCATACAGGATGGCGGGGCACCGGCGCCTGGCGCGCTGTTACACTTGGGTCCCGAGGTCTGGAAGCGCTTCGAACAGCAGTTCTTACAAGCGGAATGAATTGAGGGTGGATTTATGATTTCGTCTAGGAAGTGCTACCTCATTCCCCCTGATGAGCAGCGGTGTCTTTGGATGTCGGCAGGAGTCGTGTCCTATCAACTTTGCGACCGGATGTTCGCCTGCGATCATTGTCCACTAGACCAGGCGATGCGCAGACGTTTTTCCGCTTCGGCCACGGCGAGAGAGGAAGAAGGCGGCCGGATCGTTCCCAGTACCGCGCAGGAAATCCCGCGGCAGGGGTTCCAATACAGCCGCAACCATTGGTGGGTGCGCAAGACGGGTCCCAGTCTGGTTCGTCTCGGAATTGAAGCGGGCCTTGCCCAAGCGCTCCAGGGGCTCAAGGGGGTCGTCTTTTCGCCGCCCAAGCAGCGCCTGCAAAAAAGTCAGACTTGTGCCTGGGTGGTCATGGATGGAGGAACAGTCCCACTCCAGGCTCCGTTGGCCGGGGTGGTTCGGGCGGTAAATCGCGACCTGATCGCGAGGCCTCACTTGCTCTACTTGCAGCCCTTCGACGACGGTTGGCTCTGCGAGTTGGAAGCCGATGATGTGGAAACCCCGAGTGCGGACTTGCTGACTGCCGAAGAGGCGCGAACAAGGTTTACTACCGATCACAGCCGTTTCTTGTCGTCGCTCGCGAGCGCTCTGCGCGGTAAGCGCCCATCGGTAGGTCCGACGCTTGCCGATGGGGGTGTGAAGCTGCAAGGCTTTGCCGATATGCTCGGCCCTACGCGCTATTTCGCTCTTCTACGTCAATACTTTGGCTGGACGAAACCCTGATCCAAGTATTGAGTGCCGAGTATCGAGTGATGAGCTCCATCCATGGCCACCATGAGCCGATACTCGTCACACCTGACTCATCTGCGATTCAGAAAGCGGGAAAAAACATAGCCACGAATAACACGAATGGAAAGGCGAAACTTCCAACGAGCAGCAGCGGGATAGAAAAACACTGAGCCCGCGAAGCGGGCAAAAGCGCAGGCTCCGCATCTGCCTCTACTCCATTCGTGTTATTCGTGTGATTCGTGGCTGCTTTTGTTCTTGTAGCGTCTGCATCACAGCAGTACTCATCACCAGACTTGTCCCTGCCCGTAAGCCCCGTCGGGAGCCCACAACCACATCCAGTACTCATCATTTCGGTTTCGTGATAGGATGCGTTTACTCATGCGATATTTTCATACGCTTACCTTTCGGGTGTTGGTCGGATCTTGCCTGCTCCTGATTGCCCTGTTCGGCCTCTACACTTACTACGCCGTGAGCTTCCACAATGCCCAGATGATGGACCAGGTGTGCGACAGCGCCAGCACCCTGAGCAACATCATCAGGAATTCGACCCGCTACAGCATGCTAAAGGCACGCAGCGAGGATGTAAAGGAGACCATCTATAGCATCGGACGGGAGCTTGGGGTCAAGATTCGGATTTATAACAAGCGCGGCCAAATGATTGTTGCTACGGACAAAGCGCAGGAAGGGAGTGTCGTGGACATGAGCGCGGAGGCGTGTAATGCCTGCCACGACAGCACGAAACCCCTATCCAAGCCCTTACAATCAGTACCTTCGAACAGGCTCTTCCGGTATTACGTCGGACCCGAAGGGTATCGCTTCGTCGGCCTGATCAATCCCATTCGGAACGAGCCCGCCTGTTACAGCTGCCATTCATCGGATCAGACCATGCTGGGAGTGCTTGACGTGCGCATGTCGCTCGAGAAGGTCGATGCCTACATCGCGCAGGCGCGCCGCAAGCTGATCTTGTATGCCACGCTGGGCATTGTCGTGGTCATGCTCGCCTCGGCCCTGTTCCTATCCATTACCGTGCACCGGCCGGTGCAGAGGCTCCGCGAAGGTACCCAACAGATCTCCGCAGGGCAATTTGATTATCGGATCCCACTCACTTCAAAGGACGAGATCGGCGAGTTGGCTCGTGCCTTCAACGAGATGACGGAAAGCTTGCGGCAGGCCGAGCAGGAGAACAGACTTTGGTCGCAGACCCTCGAAAGGCGGGTTGAAGACAAGACAGCGGAGTTGAAGCAGATTCATGAGCAGATTCTTCAGATCGAAAAAATGGCTTCGCTTGGAAAGTTGGCGGCCACGGTCGCTCATGAGCTGAATAATCCGTTGGCAGGGATCCTGAACTACTCCAAACTAATTACCAGGAGGCTCAAGAAAATTGAGCCGACGCCTGCATTGCAGTCGACGCTCGATGACCTGGAACT
>JBEKYG010000274.1:0-6833 GCA_049511215.1 Acidobacteriota bacterium
ACATGGACACCTGTTGCCCATTTTTCTTCCAAATAGGGCAACGTCCCCGGTTTTCTACGTCCCCGGTTTTCTTCGGTCCTTGGCCTACTGAGATGACCGGTTTCCGCTCGGGACAGTCACCCAAACCTTGAAACTCAACGGCGGCCGATTACCAGCGACACCGAACAGTTTCCGGATCCGTCTGACTGTCCCGAAATTCTCACTCGAAGCAGAGCCAGTCGTCACTCAGAAGGAGGGGTGCGCCAAAAAGTCAGGATCCTGCGCCATCGTTTTGGATTACAATTCAAAGCGCTCGAGGTCGACTCCGCGACGCTGACAAATCGTTCGATATCACAAGCTGGGAACACACGGCACGAGCGGGACCTGCGAGAGGAAGTCCATAAATCGGCAGCCTGTCCAGACCATCTTTCGGAGGAGAAAGACCATGAAGATTCGATCCTATTTGCGAGCGGTCGTGTTCGTGGCGGCTGCTGCGGCAGCGCACGGGGCGTTGGCGCAGGGGTCACGCGTGGTTACGATTGACCCGGGCAGTGAGGATGGATTGGTACGCCTGTCCTACATAGATGACGCGGCGAAATACAACTTTGAGAAAATGTTCGAAATCCCGATGCTTCTGGACCAGGAGCCGTTGGCGCTGGTGCTTAGGAACACTTCCGGCCAGGCAATCGTAGCTGTCACCATTCGATGGACAGCCACAACGGCAGGGAGATCGGGGGTGTACGACTCCTCCACCGACAGCCTGGGGATGCAGGCCGGCGGGGCGACGTCAACAAGCCTGCCCTTGCCGGGACAAGCGCGGCCTGCAGGGATTCCAGCGCAGCTCGGGCGCAGCTGGTCTTCTGCCAACGGGCCCGTGGTAATCGCCAATGGCGAGCGCATGCTGGTAGCGCCAGGCATGTTCGCGAAAGAGGACATGAATAAGCAGCGAATGTCGCCGGATGGATACTCCAGCATTCCTACGGCGCTGAGAAATGCAGACACTATTTCCGTGACGCTGGACGCGGTTGTGCTGGAGTCCGGCCAAGTGCTGGGACCGGACGCGTCGCACACTGTTGATGACTTGCGGGCACGCAAAGCTGCTATCGACGGCTTATTCGGGGCGGTGACGGCTGCAGAACAAAACGGTCAGGACGGACTCGAGGTGCTGCGCAAACTGGCGGACTGGCGTCCGACCGGCCCGAGCGATCCGCAGACGCTGCAGCAAAGCAGGCTCGCACACGCGCTGATGGCCTCGCGCCAGTGGAGAGAGAGGCTCGCGAAGCTCGCGGCCATACAGTTGCCGAACTTTCACAGGTAGCGATCTGCCCCGGCGCAATGGCATAGCCACCACTAGTAATCAACCACGCCTAGAAGGCGCGGCTTTGGCTTGCCCCGCACAGCGGGGCGATTCGGAGCAACCCTCGGCGTCGGGGTCGGCATCGGAATCGGGATCGAATCGGAGTCGATGGTAGCCATCCTGTTCCTTGATAAGCCTCGATTTTCAATGCCGATTCCGATACCGATAGCGACCCCGATCCCGAGGATTCTTCGTTCCTGGTCATGTGGTAGACGGTATCGACGGCTCACCGGAACGGCAGAGCCTTTCAGGGTTGCACGGCCAGAGGCCGTGGTTTTAGCCTACAATAAGAAGGTCGTGCGCCGTAAAGCCGGGATCCTGGGCTATCGTTTTGGATTGCAATTCAAAGCGCTCGAGGACGGGCCGGTGCTGAGGGAACCGGGGACGTTGCCCCATTTTTCTTCCCAAATAGGGCAACGTCCCCGGTTTTGAATCGGCGCTCGGGCAGATGATTGGCCAGTCAAGTCCCCGGTTTTCGGCCGAATTGGTTTCACTTATTCTGTCTGTAATCTGTGCGCAGAACCTTCGCGGAGACGTCGAACTTGTGAAAGTTGCTGTACTCCACGACATATAGGAAGCTGCGCTGTCCCTTCAGCTTAACAAATTCGGCGCGCTTTGCTGCCGGCAACCAATAGGGAGCTCCGTTGATGAGAACCTCGGCATAGTCAATCGATTGGTGGATTAGGTACTCTCCGTTCCATCGGGATAGTGGCCCGGCGAACTGCAGGTATCTCGTCGGGAACAACTGCAGCCGCATAATCTGCATTGATTCGGAATCGACCCACGCCTTGCTTGTTCTTCCAGGAGAAAGGGACGAGCACCTGCCCCCGATACGTATCACATTGTCTCTGACCCTAATGCTCAAGAGAAGTGCAGTGCGTCCTCTAATCTTGTCGATGCCGGCCAGCTCAAAGTCGAAGCACTTCTCTTTTTCTTTGTCGAAGAAGTAAAACAGATCATCACTGAAGCCGCCCGTGACTCCAATTGGGAGGACATAATCTCGCACAGTCGCAGGCTTTCCCTTAACCGTTGCCGATATCACCTCTCGGGTCTCGATAAACATTGGAGAGGTGCTGCGAGCGGGCGACTTACGTCGCGTAACGCGAAAGGATGAGATGAAGCGGTCCTCCCGGGTTACCTTCCCTTGTTCCATGTCCTGCTTCGTGACCCGTTCGTCGCAGATAAAATCAGGCAGCAGCTCTTGGAACGCTGCTACGTTTCTCTGAACACGAGATACGATGTCAACGGTGGCAGGGCCGGCCCCCTCCTGGGGGTGGACAGGAAGGCAGAACAATCCAGCAACCAGTGCGAACCGTGCGATCAGTCAACGGACTCTCAAGCTCATGAGCCACCTCCTGATGATCGTAATTCGCCTTTTTCCTGACGGTAGGAGAATAGCACCGGCTGGTGGCAAAATCAGCCGAAACAATCCGAGGTGCGGAACTGGATCGAGGATGTGAGGGCTCGCACCGCGCCGCAGGGACGGATACAGTCCTGCGAAGTCCCGATATGCAAGAGAATCCTGCCGGCTCAGAGCACCCACAATCTCGAATGCATTGTTGGAAGCGACGCCAATGATACTCAAGGTCACCTTGCCGTATAGTTGATAGACCGGACAAATGGGATCGCGGTCCAGACATTGCCTTAGGGTTTTATGCGGGTCTTGGTTAAATGACGGGCTCTCGCTGCGCACAACCGAAAACAACCATTGCGACTTTTGGATGCTGCGGGAGCGCCAAATCTGTTAAAATCAATGCGTCTGACGGATTCCTCCCCGGGCGTTTTCGTAACGGGATGGCGCCGCCAGTTCGATCCAAGAAATCCGCGGTGCAGCCGAATGCCGTTCCTATACAGAATCAAGGTTCGATGTCCGGTAACTGGAAAGCTGGTCGATAGCGGAATCCGCACTTCGGGTAGGGAAGCGGTCAGTAGCGGACTTTTCCAGGACGGTCTTCTGAGTTGCCCGCACTGCGGTCAAATGCACTCCTTTGACAATAATAGTTTTCTCGACAGAGACCAGGCCGCATCCGTCAGAGGACTATGGAGACCTAACAGGTAAACCGACCCCGGCAGACGAGTTCTAGCATGTCAACATTCTCTGATATGAACTCTCAAGATCCGAAGGCAGGATGGAAAACCGCGGGCGAGGCTCCTTATCGGCAATCCATTTCTATAGAAAGAAAGCCCCAGAGGTGAGCATGACCAACCGCGCGAAGAGAGCACATGCCAAGCTAGCACTTGTAATCGCGTTTGCTCTTGCCTCGGCAGCCTTGGCAAGCGCGCAGGCTCGAGCGCGGCAGGTGCCCGTCGAGAGCGTAATCTTCGATCTAAAGAATCCCGACCTCGTGCGCCGCAAGGAGGCGGCAAAGTTTTTGGGTGATAACAGGGTTGTCAAGGCCACGCCGAACTTGGTGGCGGCTGCACAGGATTCCGACGCTGGCGTACGGCGCGAGATCGTCATCGCCCTGGACAAAATGCTGGACATGGGTGCGCAGCCTGCCTTTGTAAAGCTTAGTGCGGATGCCGAGAGGGACATCCGGGAACGCTGCATCGTCGGACTGATCAATCTCTATATCCCTAAGGATAGCGGTCTGGTGGTCACCTTGAACAAAGTGGCCAACTTTTTCAACCCCTGGTCCGATGAGTGGGCGGAGGTGGTGGTTGAGCCTGGCATCAAGGTTGATCCAACCACAATATCGGCGCTGCGGGATCGGCTTCAGGATGCAGATGACGGGATTCGCCTTAAGGCGGCGCGCGGATTGGGCATCCTCAAGGGGAGGGATGCGGTCCCAGCCTTGTGCGCCATGCTGCCGCGGGAGCAGACCAATTCGGTCCGATTTGAGGTCATACGCTCGTTGCGGAAGATCGGTGACGCCTCAGCCGCTCCTGATCTGATGAGTTACCTGACCTACCACGACACCAAGGTGCGCAACGAAGCGGTTCTTGCGATCGGGCGCTTCCACTATCATGATGCCGTGCCGGAATTGCTGCGTTTGTTTGAAAAGGAATCGGCACTCCCACCCAAACTCGTGGATAAGGTCTATTGTGAATTCCTGCTCGAGACACTGGCCTTCATTGCTGATCCGGCGGCGAAGGCCACATTCATGCAACAAAAGCAGAATCCCCAGGATGCGCTGCGGCTGCACGCGGTCGAAGGCCTGGCCCGGCTGGGTGATCCGTCGATGGCCCCAGACATCTCCCGTGATTGGCTGCATGAAAAGAATCCTCGGATTAAGACAGCGCAGGCCTATGGTTTGTACCGCATGGGACGCAAGGAATTTCTGGATGAGGTCGTGAACTGCCTCGGCGACGGCAAAACCAATGCTGAGGCCCGGATGTTACTCCTCGAGCTAAAACCCGAAGAATTGGCGGCGCTTTACGCCGAGGCGAAGAACAACGACGCAAACGTACGGGAAGGCTTGGCCGAGGTTATGGGCTTGATCGGCGACGAGCGCGCCATTCCGGTGCTCCAAAACCTCGCCAGGGATGGGCGTGGACAGATTGCCGCCATAGCCAACCAGGCGATGCGGAGGATCAACGGCCGCGCGGCACAATAACAATGGCTACAAACAAGCGTTCTTGCTTGCATGAAAGGAAGTAGGCTGAACGGGTAAGAAAAATGGTGGGCGCCACAGGACTCGAACCTGTGACCCCTGCGGTGTGATCGCAGTGCTCTACCAGCTGAGCTAGGCGCCCCATTCGTGCCGCCTTATTTTACATGTTACTTAATATTTGTAAATAGCGATCAAGGAGTGGACTCATGGGAATTCTAAAGAGGCTGCTACCGTTGCTTGGAGTCGTTCTTTGGTTTGGGACCACCCAACTCCGGGCTCAGGAAGATGAATCGCCGGCGCAGAAGCAGTATCGGGATGATTACGAGCAGTGGCAAAAGATCCAGGCAATGAAGGAGCCGCTCAAGCGCGCCGAGGAGTGGATAAAATTTGTGCAGGAGCGCCCAAAATCCCAGATGCTGAGAAATGCTCAGGCTGACTTTCTGTTCATTTTACAGGACCTCGCAAAGCAGACCAGGTGGGAGACGCTAACCCCGCTCGCGGAGCGCTTCATCAAGGCGTGCCCGAGAGTTGGTGAGACATATTATTATTATGGTCAGGCGCTAGATTGGCTGAAGAAGCCCGACGAAGCAACCATAGCCCTGGCGAAATGTTATGTTCTGAAGAACGCGGGGTCCGACAAGGCGAAATTATATCTCGAGTCGATCTATAAGCGCACGCATCAGGGAAAAACTGACGGTCTTGACGCCTTGATCCAGAAGGTCAGGGGCGAAATCGGCGGATGAAGCCCAGGGCAACCGGTTGAGTGCGGAACGGCGTGACGCAGGTCCCGGATCCGAAGACCCATCACTCGGTACTCGGCACTCATCCCTTACTTGTTGTTCGCTTTCTTGAGATTTTCAAGGTCCGTTTCTGGGCTGGCCTGGGAGCCGGCGATCGTCCTGTACGTAAATGCGCTTCCACCGCGTCGGTTTTCGCGGGTGGGAGATATCGGAGCTTTTCGGCCATGGCATGGGCTGTTTCAGTGCTGATTCTCGTTTTTGCGGAAGCGGTGACGGTCGTCGGTCCGGCCTATCCACCAAACGCCGTTGCGGGCGGCAGTGTTGTTGCTGCGCTGCACGTGGCGGCTGGTTCTGTCAAAAGCATTGACATCCTGCAGGCCGACCGGCCGTTCGAGCAGCCGGTCCGATCGGCGGTCGCCGGCTGGCGCTTTAGAGATTCGGATAACGGGGACATTCTCGTCGTGGTGGACTTTCGCACACCCAATCTCTACTCGACTGGCTCTGCGGAAAAGAATTTGGCCTCGGCCGGAGCTACACCCGGACTGGCCTATCCCAAGAAAATAGTAGAGCCTCCGTATCCGCCCAACTCTCTGGCGGAGGGGAGCGTGGTATTGCACCTGGATCTTGCCGGGAATGGATCCGTATTGAGAGTTAAGATCCTGCAGGGGTTGGGCACCTTGACGGGAGCCTGCGTCGCAGCGGTCAGGAGCTGGCAATTTGTTCCGGCCCGGACCAAAAAGGGGATGACCGCTTCATCAGAAGCTTACGCTGTATTCGTCATCCGCCGGCCTATCCTTCCTCCGCGCCTCCCCGAGTAGGGGCGGGCACTTACAGCCAGGGCGACCCACGATCGGAAGCCGATAGGTCTTGGAGGATGGACGTATGGGCGATTCATCGGTTGGTGGATGGTGGGGGGATCGAACCCCCGGCCTCCGCATTGCGAACGCGGCGCTCTCCCAGCTGAGCTAACCACCCACTCTTACTGTTGCGGGCTCGGTGGTCAAACCGACGCGAAATTATCACCGAAGGTCTTCAGCCTGTCAAACCAGAAATTCTCTGACGGAATTGCAAAAGCGTTTGACCAGGCTCGAACCCCCACGGATGGGCTCATGGAGAGGGCTCGTTCTCACCATAACCCCTGCTGAATGATGTCCACCAAGCACGATTCGCGACGGCACGCGTATTCGCAAATCACGTTGACAT
>JBEKYG010000275.1:0-6820 GCA_049511215.1 Acidobacteriota bacterium
GATTCGAAGTACGACGCCTATCCCGATGACCATTACCATCGGTTATATTCTGGCCGCGCTACTGGCTTCGGGGGGAATCGGGCTCATCTCGGGCATTTATCCGGCACATCGGGCGGCAAAACTCGATCCCATCGTTGCCCTCGCCAGAGAGTAAGGTATGATAGGCTATCAGCAGAAAGAAAACGTGGCCATGGCTTTCCAGACGCTGATGGCTCACAAGTTTCGATCCTTCCTGACGATCCTTGGAATCATCATCGGGGTGCTAACCGTGGTGGTTATCGCCTCGATCCTCGCCGGCATGCGTGAGAGCATCATCAGCATTGTCCAGGAGTTCGGCACCGACAACATCTTCGCTTTCCACCTGGGGATGGGCCCGCGCGTAGGCGGCCGCCGACCCACGGCGGAGATGCAGAGGAAACCGTTGAGCGTGGCTGATGCGTCCGCTATCAAAGAGCAATGCCCGTCAGTCAATGATGTTTCCTGGCAGGGATTCTCGTTTCACACGGCGATGACGGTCAAATATCAAAACAACATCGCCCGCAATTTTTCTTTCAACGGCGTGCCTGCCAATTATGCCAGCGTGGCCAACGTCGAGGTTACCAGCGGACGCTTCTTCTCTGAACCAGAGGATGCCCACGGGATGGACGTCGTTGTGCTGGGCCCCGACGTCAAGGACGCCTTGTTCCCGCACAGCGAACCGTTGGGAAAACGGATATTAATCAATGGCCATCCCTTCACGGTTCTGGGGATTACGGCGAAGAGTAAAGCCGGCGCCATGGGGGACAACTCGAGAGACAGCGCGGTGCTCATTCCCTATCGATCTTTCCTGAAGATGATGCCTTGGGAGAATTGGCACCTCCTGCTCATCCAGGCACGGCAGGGTAAACTGAATGTCGCTCTCGACGAGGTAGAGAGCCTGCTGCGAAGGCGGCGCGGCGTCAAGCCAAAGGAGCCGAACAACTTCGACCTTTCGACCGCGGATATGCTGATTCAGCAGTTTGATGCCATCACAGCCTCCGTGGGGCTCATCGCGATCGCGATCTCGAGCATCGGCCTGCTGGTCGGCGGCATCGGCGTGATGAACATCATGCTGGTCTCGGTCACGGAAAGGACGAGAGAAATCGGCGTGCGCAAGGCTGTGGGTGCGACGCATCGGGATATCATCTTACAGTTCCTCGTGGAGGCTATGACCCTGACGGGCGTAGGAGGCGTTTTTGGCGTAATCCTCGCAATAGGAGCGAGCTACCTGGTCATGGCTTTTGTCCCCTCGCTGCCGGCGAGCGTGCCTCTCTGGGCAGTCATCACCGGGCTTGTCGTATCGGTCACGATTGGACTGGTTTTCGGGGTCTGGCCTGCGCGCAAAGCTGCCTACCTCGATCCTATCGAAGCGCTCCGCTACGAATAAAGCGTTTAGGTTGATATTTCGCCGCCACAAAGACTCGAAGACTCTAAGGCTCGAAGAAATCCTATGTTTTGAAACCTCCTTTGAGTCTTTGTGATAAATGATGAAGATCGAATCTTCCACAGCTTCTATTCCGCTTGGCTCTGCCTTGAAGCGTGGATGTCAGCATTGATCCGCGTTCATCGGCGCCTCTCTGCGGTTTGTTTTTGCCTCAAAAACACATCCATTTCGACGGAATTGGTGAGGCAATAGGCTTGAATGGCGCTCAAAATCACTTCCCCATACTGCTCCAGCTTTTTCTCGCCGACCCCGAAGACGCGCAAGAAAGCCGAAGGCGTGGAGGGTCGCTTCCGGGCCATGTCGCGGAGGGCGGCATCGCCGAAGACGATATAGGCGGGCATGGCTCTCTCTTGCGCCAGCCTCCGCCGCAGCTTGCGGAGTTCTTCGAACAATCCACGATCGACGCCTTCCCACGAATCCTCCATGGGGGCCGGCTTGGGCGCGGCCTTTTTTTTCGCGGGCTCGAGCAGCAGCGGTTGTTCCTTGCCCTTGAGCACGCGCCGGCCCTTGTCGGTGAGCCTTAGCACCCCATACTCGCCGAACCGCTCGACGCATTCCTGCTCAGCGAGTTGTTCAATCCAATCCCTTACCGCAGATTTCGTTTCTTGGGCCAGAATGCCATAGGTGCTCAACTCGTTGTGATGGTTGGCGAGGATCCGGTCCTCGCGTGAACCGATCAGCACCCCGGCGGTGTAATCCGCACCGAAGCGCTCACCCTGGCGAACCACGCTGGACAATATCTTCTGCGCCACTACCAACGCCTCCGGGACTCCTTCCACCTCGTCCAGACAGATGTCGCATGCCTGGCAGTTCTCATGATCTGGATCCTGGCCAAAGTAACTCGTGAGCGCGCGATGCCGGCAGGCAACCCCGCTGCAGTAACGGTACATCTGGCCGAGCTTGTCGATCGCGATGTCATAAACTTGGGGTTCCGACTCCTCCAGAATGCGCTTCCACGTCAGGTAGTCTGCTCCGGAGTAAAAGAGGAAGCACTCAGCCTCCAGACCGTCGCGTCCCGCGCGGCCGCTCTCCTGCTGATAGTGTTCGAGCGATTTGGGCATGCCGGCGTGGATGACGTAGCGTACGTTGGATTTGTCGATACCCATGCCGAAAGCGACGGTTGCTGCGATAATGTCGACTTCCTCTTCGATGAACTGATTCTGGCTTTTCTTCCGCTCTTCATCAGCCATCCCTGCGTGATACGGAGCAATGCGATAGCCGTGCTCGGCCAGCTCATTGGTCATTTCGTCCACGTCGGCGCGCCGGATGCAATAGATAATTCCGGACTCTCCCCGATGGCGTTCCAAAACCTCGCTGATTTGTCTGTAAGAGTGCGTGCGGCGCCGGACCCGATAGAGCAGGTTCGGCCGGTCGAACTTCCCGATGAAAACCTCGGGATGGTCCAGGCGCAGCTGCTCCGCGATATCACGCCGCACATGTGCGGTTGCCGTGGCGGTGTAGGCTCCAATAGGAACACCCGGAAGCGCCTCCCGCAGGATACGAAGCTGGCGGTACTCCGGTCGGAAGTCGTGGCCCCACATGCTGACGCAGTGCGCTTCGTCGACTGCTACGGATGACACGCCGAGGGCTTTGATGAATTCCAGAAAGCCTTCCATCACGATTCGTTCCGGTGAGACGTAGAGCAACCGCAAACGGCGTCCTCGTAGGCCGTTGTAGAGCTGAACTTTCTCGGCAGCGGAAATCGTGCTGTCCAGACGGGCGGCGTCGATGCCGTTTTCCAGGAGTGAGTCGACCTGGTCTTTCATCAGAGACAGCAGCGGCGAAATCACCAGCGTCAATCCGGACAGGACCAGGGCCGGAGCCTGAAAGCAGAGCGATTTCCCTCCCCCGGTAGGCAGGACCACGATCGAGTCGCGCCCGGCGCAGACGCAGGTCATGGCCTCCTTCTGCAACGGCAGAAACCGGTCAAATCCCCAGTACCTCTGCAATACCTCTTCGATGCTCTCAGTCATTCCCGAACCTTTGAGACCTTGTTACTAACCAGGCAAGGGCTGCGCCCCTGATATCCCGCTAAAAAGCGCGGGATAGGGAAGCCGGAAGTCAGGAGCCGGAAGCCAGAATAGCCCGCGCATAGGCATTCAGTGGGCGGCTGACTTCTTCCAATGAGTTCAAAAGGAGATCAGTTTGACCGCAACCCAGATCTTGCGCCAGGATCAGATAATAACGGCTTTCCTCCTACTGCTTCGTTACCATACCTTGTCGGGTGCAGATATCGCCGTTCTCATACCGATAGTCTAACCGGCTCCGGATTCGCAATCCACTCCCTCGGCGTGCACATAAAGCGTTTCAGGAGGAGCCCGATTATTTCATTAAATTTGGGAAAATGTCTTGGAGAAACTCGGTGACAGGCACCGAATTTCCTTCGGGGCTGTGATATAGTAAGTGGCTTGTTCAACGCTATTACCGCAGAGCGCGCAGCGAAAGGCTAAGCGAGGTTTGACCTATGAAAGGAATTGTGCTGGCAGGGGGTCTCGGCTCCCGTATGTACCCACTTACAAAAGTCACCAATAAGCATCTGTTGCCGATCTATCACAAGCCGATGATCTACTATCCGATCGAAACCCTGGTCGGCGCCGGCATCAGCGAAATTCTGGTGGTAACCGGCGGGAAAAACGCCGGCGAGTTCCTCCGGTTGCTCGGCAACGGGAAGGAATTCGGGCTCAAACACATCAACTACACGTATCAGGAAGGCGAAGGCGGCATCGCCGCTGCACTGGCGCTGGCGGAATTTTTCGCCGACCGGGAGCCTGTTTGCGTCATCCTGGGCGACAACATCATCGAGGGGTCCATCGCCCCCTACGTGGAAAACTTCAAAAAGCAAGGATCCGGAAGCCGGATTTTGCTCAAGGAGGTTGATGACCCGCAGCGCTTTGGTGTCGCCAAGATCGAGGGCGATCGGATTGTGCGCATCGATGAAAAGCCGCAGGTTCCGGCGTCAAGATACGCCGTCACAGGGATCTACATGTATGACGGCGAGGTGTTTGATATCGTCAAGACTCTGAAGCCTTCGGCGCGAGGCGAGCTCGAGATCACCGACGTGAACAACTATTACATCAGGGAAAGCAAGCTGGAGTACGACATCCTGGAAGGCTGGTGGACGGATGCCGGCACGTTCGAGTCCCTGTTGCGCGCATCAAACCTGGTTGCCCAGAAAGCACAACGGGCAGAAGCCACGAGCCAGTGACGAATGAAAGACTCATCATCCGGCATTCGTTGTTCGTAGATAGAAATGGGGGTGGTTTTGCGACTATTAGTGACTGGGGGCGCCGGGTTTATCGGTTCAAATTTTGTGCGCTTGGTTCTGGAACGCAATCCCGATCATCAGGTCTTTGTGCTCGACAAGCTCACCTACGCCGGCAACATGGAGAATCTGGCGGGGATGGAGACAAATCCCCGATTCCGGTTCCACCAAGGGGACATTTGCGATCCGGAACCGCTCGGCTCGATGCTGAAGTCCGGCGTGGACGCTGTCGTGAACTTCGCCGCCGAGTCGCATGTTGACCGCAGCATCCTGGACGCTTCGGAATTCGCTCGTACTAACATCGTCGGTACCTTAAGCCTGCTGCGGGCTTCCCGAAAGTCCGGGGTGGGTCGCTTTCTGCAGGTCTCGACCGACGAAGTTTATGGAAGCCTCGGCCCTGCCGGCGCCTTCACCGAGTCGAGTCCGATCGCCCCCAACAGCCCATATGCCGCCAGCAAGGCCTCAGCCGACCTGCTGGTACGCAGTTATTACTGCACGTACGGTTACCCCTGTCTGATCACGCGCTGCTCGAACAACTACGGCCCCTACCAGTTCCCTGAAAAGCTCATACCGTTGCTCGTCACCAACGCCGTGGCTGGAATCGCGCTGCCGATTTACGGAGACGGGCTCTATACTCGCGACTGGATCCATGTCCACGACCACTGCACGGCCCTGGAGCGCGTCCTCGAGCGCGGCCGTCCCGGCGAGGTCTACAACATCGGTGCGCGGCAGGAGAAGACCAACCTGGAGATCACCCGCTTGATCCTGAATGTCTTGGGGAAGGATGAGGGCTTAATTACCTTTGTGGCCGACCGGCCGGGTCACGATCGCCGCTATGCCATCGACTCTTCCAAGATCGAACACGAGCTTGGATGGAAGCCGGAGATCCCCTTCGAGACCGGAATGCGCCAAACGATCGACTGGTACCTTCAGAACACCGCGTGGGTGGAGCACGTCAGGAGCGGCGCCTACCGAACTTATTATGAGCGCATGTACAATGATCGGAAGCGCATGCTTGGCGAGATATGAGATGAGGATCCCATGAAAGTCATGGTGGTTGGATCTCGCGGCATGCTCGGCACGGATCTGATGCAGGCGCTCGCATCTCACCATCTCCTCGGACTTGACCTTCCGGAGATGGATATCACAGACGCTCGGCAATGTCGCGAGGGCGTGATGGATTTTCGCCCCGACGTGATCGTCGACGCCGCGGCCATGACCAACGTCGACTCCTGTGAATCGCACGAGGAAGAAGCTCTCCGCGTCAACGGGCAGGGAACGGGAAACCTGGCGGCGGCCGCGCACGCCGCGGGCGCCCTGATGATCTACTACAGCACCGACTATATCTTCGACGGCACCAAAAAGGACGGGTATCTCGAGGAAGATGCGCCGAATCCGCTGAGCGTGTACGGCAAATCAAAATTGCGTGGTGAGGAATTCGTGCGCTCCCTGTGCGCGGAACATCTGATTTTGCGAACATCCTGGCTTTTCGGCCGCAACGGCAAGAACTTCATTCGCACCATCGTGGACATCGCCAGGGAGGGCCAACCCTTGCGCGTCGTCGATGACCAGCGCGGGAGCCCCACTTATACGCGGGATCTGGCGCCGTACACGCTGGCAATGGTGGCGGCAGGCTGCCGCGGAACCTATCACGTGACCAACAGCGGGTCGTGTACCTGGTACGAGTTGGCCCTCCGTTCCGTGGAATGGGCAGCAGTGCCGGGCGCATGTGTCGTACCCGTCAAGACGCACGAGTTTCCACGCCCAGCGCCCCGGCCGGCTTGCTCCATCCTGGCCCATGCTCGCCTGGCAAGGGAGGGTTTCCCCCCGATGCGCACCTGGCAGGAGGCGGTCCGCGATTACATCACCTCAACCAAAATCTAACACCAAGACACAAAGGCTCAAAAGCTCTAAGACGAAAATCTTTTCTGCAGTGTCTGAATCGCAGTCGGCTAAAGTTGGCGAGCGAAGTGAGCTAAGGGCCTGTCAATGAATAACGTTTACACTTTGGCGCGAGCGCCGGGCGGGCAGATGCAAGGCGCCGCGACGCAGGCGATGTGATGACATCGTCGAGGAGCGGCAACGCCGCAGATGCC
>JBEKYG010000276.1:0-6818 GCA_049511215.1 Acidobacteriota bacterium
TTCAGGGTCTCCAGCGGTGCGGCCGTCTGCGGCACGATCTGAGCACTCCGATCCACCACTTCCACGGTCTCGTTTAATGCTTTGAGCTGAAGGGAAATCGTAAGTTTCGACTGTGCCCCGGGGGAGATCAGGATCTCTTCCGAATAATCCTGAAAGCCCGAGAGTGTTATCTGAACCTTATAGCGCCCTTCTGCACACGGAGGAAAGATGAACGAGCCGTTCTCGTTGCAGGTGGTTTCAGAGATCTTGGTTCCTGCCGCATCGAAGAGCTCAACGGCCACACCGGAAAGCGGCTTGGAATTCTCTCGCGCGATCACCACCCCGGAGATACTCGCTTGCTGCATTTCAACCGGGTAGACCATGGTTGCGAAAAAAAGGAGCAACATCCCAGCAAGCGGGCTGAATGTCGCAACTCTCGCTAGCGCCGGACAAACGCCATTCAGGCGTTTCCTTAATTGGCGGTAGGTCGCGCTTCGGCAAACATGATCCTTTATCAACAAAAGCAACACGTGAAAGCGCAAACAGCAGTCCTCTCTCAGGATTCTCTTCAAGTTTCGAATTCCTGAAGAAGTCTCAAAATGGTGCGGTAAAGGACCACGAAATACACTAAGACGCTGTTTGCATATTTCGTAGTTGCAGAAGCGCCCCAGCCAGCCTGATGAGTGATGCTCCGGGACAGGCGCCGACGGGGGCAGCCGGAGACAATCTCAAGCAATTGTTTGATCTACGGCTGGCGTCTAGCCTGGGCTTGCGAGGGGTCCTCAGATCATTCCGCCTCTTCGTCCAGCATCTCGTCAAAATCTTCAGAATCGTCGACGTCCAGGCCAAAGACCCGGCCTCCTGCGCGCTCGCGCCGCGGCTCTTTCTTGCTGACACCCTCGGTGCGCGCGTTGCGATTTCCCGGCTTCGCGTGGCGTTTGGCGTCATCTCGACCTCGGCGTTCGCGACGTGCGCCAGGCTCGCCCAGGCCGGGAGCCTGGTCAAAGGGCTCGGGAAGGCGCGGAATCCGAGCCCGGACCGGTGCTCCCATTGCCGGCCGGGCGTCCCGGGCACGAGCCTCGCTCAAAGCGAGAGGTCTTCCCTTGAACTGCTGCTCATTAAATCGGCGCAGCGCTTCAGCAGCTTTAGCTTCATCGCTGAATTCTACAAAAGCGAAGCCTCGTCTTTTGCCGCTCTCCCGATCCACCGGGAGAAAAACGTAAGACAAGGAACCCACAGGAGAGAAGAGGTCCCTTAGCTCAGCTTCGGTTACATCAAAAGGCAGGTTTCCAACAAATAGACGGGCGGACATTTATTCCTCAGTTTCTCCTCAATGATTGTTGTTTCCCAATGACCAGCGGGCGAATTACGCTTGAAGGCCCGACCGAATCCCTCAGAAACCCCTGTCCGGCAAAGGCAGGGCTTTCTTTCGATTCATCGTGAGGCAGGGGACGATGTAAGTCAAGCAAATGAAGCAAAAAGCCTTTGAAGTACGGCAGCATGAGGCAGTTTTTGGCTCTGTCTGAGAGCAGCAACGCATTGAGGGTTAGCTGGCGCACATCTCGACGTCGGTCTTGGAAGTGGAGTTGATTTGGGATACGATCGATTGGGCCAACAATAAGGGCACCATGTTCGTACCTCTGTACTTTAAGACAGATCTGCTCCCGTGCCTGGTAATCGGCGGCGGCAACGTTGCCGCACACAAGGTCGAAATGCTCCTTGCGGCAGGGTGTTCCCTGACGGTGATTTCGCCTGAAATCAACGCCCAGATTCGGCATGCCGTTGACGGGGGCCTGATCCAATGGCACTCGCGCAAATACGCAAACGGTGACTGTGCCGGGTTTCAACTGATCGTCGCCGCCACGCCTGATGAAGAAACCAACCGAGCGGTGTCGTCCGAGGCCCGAAGCCGGGGCATTCCCGTAAATGTGGTTGATCGTCCCGAGCTTTGCACGGTTATCTTCGGTGCCGTCTGGCGTGACGGCCCCCTGACCATCTCCGTGAGTACCGGGGGCGAAGCGCCGTTCATGGCAGGTGCCATCCGGGATCATTTTTCCGAGCTGGCCTGCGGCATGGGTGAGTGGGTTGAGGTGGCTGGTAGATTTCGTGACATTGTCCGCGGCGAGGTAAGGGATTCGGCCGAAAGGGAGAGGCTCTACAGGCTATTTATCGGGCGCTCGCGCGGCGGCCCTCCGAAAAGCATTCCCCAGAGCCGTGAACTCGGAGAGTGGCTCCGATGGCTCAATCGATCCGGGGTGGAATGATGATCAGCATGTCGGATGCAGCCCAGCAGGGCGCGGCGGCGGGGAGCTGCGGCGTTGTCGCTCCTCGACGATGTCACCGCATCGCCTGTGTCGCGGCGACGATTCCTGTTGACCGCCCCCACAGCCGCATCATCCAATACGCGAACCATGGCAAGTAATTCGAGCGACACCAACTTCCCGCGGCTAAGACGCACACTGACACTATGGGACTTGATTCTCTATGGAATCATCGTAATCCAGCCCACGGCGCCCATGTCGGTGTTCGGCGTGCTCAGCGAACGAGGACACGGTCATGTCGTCACCACCCTTCTTATCGCAATGGTGGCAATGCTCTTCACGGCGATCAGTTATGGACGCATGGCGCGAGCCTATCCCAGCGCCGGTTCCGCCTTTACCTACGTTAGCCGGGAGATCAACCCGGCACTCGGCTACGTTACCGGCTGGAGCATGGCAATGGACTACATGCTCAACCCGCTGATCTGCATCATCTGGTGCAGCAAAGCAGCCATGAACTTTGCCCCAGGGTTGCCCTACTGGGTTTGGGCAGTCTTCTTTTTTCTTCTTTTTACCGGGCTCAACCTGCGCGGCATCAAAACCTCGGCTCGCATCAACAGCGGTCTGGCAGCGGGCATGGGGATGGTAATTGCAATTTTCTTTGTCGCCGCGGCGCGTTATGTTTTCGGACATCCCCACGATGCCAGCGGCTTTTTTACCCGCCCCTTCTATGATTCCGAGACTTTTCAGGTGCGCGCAGTGCTCGGTGGCACGTCGATCGCCGTGCTGACTTATATCGGCTTCGACGGCATCTCGACCTTGTCTGAAGAGGCCGAGAACCCAAGACGGGATATCCTGCTGGCTACTGTTTTTACCTGCCTGGCGATTGGCATTCTGTCGGCTATCGAGGTGTATGCCGCGCAGTTGATATGGCCTGCGGCGCAGCCCTTCCCTGATATCGATACCGCGTATGTCCATGTTGCCGGCCGCGCCGCGGGAGCGTGGTTCTTTCTGACCGTCAATCTCACCCTGCTTGTGGCAAACCTCGGATCCGGCATGGGTGCCCAGCTGGGCGCCGCGCGGCTGCTCTACGGAATGGGTCGCAGCAATGCACTGCCCAAGTCCTTCTTTGGGGCCGTCGATCCGAAGCGGCACATACCGCGCAACAACGTGATCTTTGTCGGAGTGGTTGCCCTGCTCGGCGCCTTTGTGCTCTCTTACGGGCTCGGCGCCGAAATGCTGAACTTCGGGGCGCTGATCGCCTTTATGGGCGTCAATGCCGCCTCATTCACACGGCATTTCCTGCGGGTGAAAGAGAAAAGGCTTACAAACCTGATTCCCCCGGTCGCGGGCTTCCTCATCTGCCTGCTCCTGTGGCTGAACCTGAGCTCTCCCGCCAAGATCGCCGGCATGATCTGGATGACGGCAGGCATTGCCTTCGGCGCATGGAAAACCCGCGGCTTTCGGGCCAACCTGGTTGACTTTGAGCTACCCCCCGAATGACGAAGGCGAGTGACCAATGAAGCACCCAAGTCATTTCATTCTTGGAAAAGACTTTTAACCGCCAAGTCTCCAAGACACCAAGACGCCAAGATTCCTGATTATTTTCCTGGCGTCTTGGTGTCTTGGGGTCTTGGCGTTTGATTTGGTTGCGGCATTTCCGCTCCAGGTTATTCGTGGCTATGTTTTCTCCTCACTATCTGGATCGCAGAATATTCCAGCCACTAACTTCAACCATCGGAGTGGCTGTCCCCAGGTCTTGCGCGCGATAGGTAGCGGTGACTTTTCGTTTTTCGCCGGGAAGCAGGGAGAAATAGTTGTCCTGCCATAACACCGGCAGGATCTCAGCGCCGCCTGCCCCCCTGTTCACCTTAAGGCGGATAAAAAAGGCCAGGCTCTTGCTCGGATTCTCCACGATCGCGTGCGTGACTTTATCCTGGCCTTTCCGCTCGGTACGGCTGGAGACCTTGAGCGTGACTTTGGGCAGTTGTTGCAGCGCCGTGTAGTCGGCATAGGAAGCCGTGGGCGTCATGTACCAGTTGGACTTGTCCCACGCCAGTGTCTCCGGCTTTGTGGAAAGCCAGTAGAAGTTGGACCCCACCAGTTTTCCGTGGGTATCTTCAAGTCTGAAGATCAAGAAGTATACTGGGCTCAGATTCTGGACTTCAGGCAGCACCAGTACTTTGTTGGTACTATCCGCCGCCGCATTCAGCGTCGTCTGCTGGGAGAATTTCTCGGTCATGTCCGCGTTGTAGACCTTGGTGCTGAGCTTGAGCCGGTTTGCATCCTGATATCGGCTGCTGATGACCCAAACGGAGCGATCATCGTAGGAATACATCGGGTGGAGTGCCTCGGTAGCTTTTTTGGCGCCGAAGTAACCTCCGGCCGGGCGGAGGTAGTAATCATAGAGATGCCAGATCATGGACGGCCAGGCATTGTTCAACATCCATTGAATCACGCCGGTCGAGGTGTACTTGTTGCGGCTGTATGCCTCATACATGGCGCGAATGCCTTCGTAAGCCATGAGCTGGGACTTTAGCGCGAAATCCTCCAGTCCGGTGGCCGTGCCGTAGCGCGCGTTCAAAGCTTCGGTAAAAACCCGGAGGTCCTTGAACTGGCCGCCGCCCGCATGGAAGTTCCACCAGTCATCGATCGGCCACAGGTGCTCTTCGGGCAACATCTCGCGCAAGCTCTCGACCGGCGGCACAGCGGGTCCCGGGCTGGTCTCAGTGTTGAACCCATAGGCGCCGCCATTCTTGTTGTCCCGCAGCCAATAGGACGGGGCAACGTACTCATATGGACCGGTCATCTTCACGCCGCTTTCGCCGGTTACGGCCGTCGGCTTCGCCGTAGCGGAGGATACGATCGGATTCGGCCAACGGCACTCCTGCTCCAGGGCAAGATACATTTTTTCCACGTCCGCGGGCGGCGGGTTGTCGCTGCCGTTCAGCCACATCAGCAGGCTGGGATGATCGCGCAGGCGGTACATCTGGCTGCGCAATGATTCTTCAGCGATCTTGTGGTCTTGGGGCGTCCACTTCGGCCATCGTTCCCAATGATCGCAGCAGCACCAGCCGGCCATGATGAAGATCCCGTAACGATCGGCAAGATCAAAAAACTCGTCGATTTCCAACTTGCCTTCCAGTCGTATCGTGTTCAGGCCCATGTCGCGGACGTAGCGAAATTCGTCTTCCAGTCGTCCCGGGTTTTCCCGCAGCATCATGTCCGAAGCCCAACCGCCGCCGCGGATCAGGATCTTTTTGCCATTGACCGAGAACACGCGCTTCTCATTTGCATTCAGCTCCGAGGTGATCTCGCGGATACCGAACCGCGTCTCCGCACGATCGGAGACCGCGCCCTTCACCTCGAATTCCATACTCAAGTCGTACAGATTGGGCGTTCCCATTTGCGCCGGCCACCAAAGGCGTGGGCGCGGAAGGTTGAGCTGCGGAAACATGACCGGCTCGAAAGCAACATCCTTGGACTCCCCCGGCCCCAGTTCCACATCTTGCGCGAAGTCGATTTTTTCGATGCGCGCTTTTAATGTACCCTTTACGGGCTCGGTCGTCGCATTTTCCAGCAATGCGGAAACAGTCAGGTGCGCTTTGTCATTGGCGGGTGAATCAACCTTCGACCATACCGCCGGATAGCGCAGTGACACCGGGCCGCTGGCAGTGATTCCCACCCCGCGCCACAATCCCATATTTTTGTCGGGCGGCTGCGGGTTCCAATCCACGAAAGTGATGGCCAGATCGGTTTCCGTCGGGGGGTATACTTGAACCGCCAGCACGTTGGTGATTTCGGGCCGGGCTAGATCTGTGACGTTGAACTGAAAGGTCCGCCAGGAACCTGCAACATCGTCGGCTTTGGCGATTTGAACTCCGTTCAGCCAGATATCGGCGCGGTAATTGATCCCGCCAAAGTTCAGCCAGATTGTCTTTCCCTTGTAGTTCGCGGGCAGAACGAACTCTCTACGATACCACCACGGAATCGCAAACGGGCTGTCCTGCGTCATCGCAGTGTTGGAAAAGTTTGTGCCGATGCGATACGACATCCCTGGAAACGAACGCAGATTCATGCCAAATAGCGGATCGGGGTACACCTTGTTCTTCACCAGAGCCGCAACGACTGTTGTGGGCACTGAAACCGCGTACCAATCCCTGGTTTGAAACAGCCCGGTCGAGATGACATCACCCTCCCGGTCAACCTTGGCCGACGACTGCATTGTCCAACCGTCGCCGAGAATGAGCTTCGGGATTGGCTGCGATCGGCTGGTTTGTGTTTGCTGTGCGAAGACCAGAGACGGAACGAGCAAAAGCGCCAGGCAGAACAAGCTGCGCATTTTCATCGCGAATTCCCCATGATAAAAAGGCAAAAAAGCGGCATCCAAAGTCATTCCATTATGCCGCACTTGTGCCAATGGGAACAGCCAACTTTTCGCAGTTTTTGTTGAGGGGTGCCTTGGGATGAACCGGGTAAAGCAGTCTGTTCCCTTTTTGCCCTACTGAATAATGGTGCGCACTTCGCGGAAAGCAAAAAAAGTAGGGAGCAAGCGGGAGTCCATCGGGAAACCGGGCGGCG
>JBEKYG010000277.1:0-6810 GCA_049511215.1 Acidobacteriota bacterium
CGCAGCCCGAAGGGGCGCGGCGGCGGGCGGGCATCTGCGGCGTTGCCGCTCCTCGACGATGTCACCACATCGCCTGCGTCGCGGCGCCTTGCATCTGCCCGCCCGGCGCTCGCGCCAAAGTGGACCTGTTATTCTGTGACAGACCCTTAGAGTCTTTGAGTTAAAGGGAAGCCCCTCAATCAATGAGTCTGGCAGTGATGACGGTGAGGAGGCTGATGCGCGAAGGCCTGATATCAACAGCTATCCGGCCTGCTGGGATTCTCCGAATTCGAGGTTGCCACTTAAGCCAGTATCAACAAACGTTAAACCATTCCGCTATCAAAGATTCTTGGAGCGAGGTAAAATCGACTCATCATTATTAATGTGCCTGTAGTTCCGCCATCTTGGTCATCCGGGTGGAGGATTGATTCCCCATGATCGGCAAGACCATTTCTCATTATAGAATACTGGAAAAGCTGGGCAGTGGGGGAATGGGTGTCGTCTATAAAGCCGAAGACACAAGGCTCGGCCGCCATGTCGCCTTGAAATTTCTCCCCGAGGAGTTCTCCAAAAACCGCCATGCCTTGGAGCGCTTCCAGCGGGAGGCCAGGGCCGCCTCTGCACTGAATCATCCGAATATCTGCACGATCCACGACATTGACGAATCCGGCGGCCAGCCCTTCTTCGCGATGGAGTTGCTGGATGGTCAGACGCTGAAGAAACTCATTCAGGGGAAGCGTCTCATGACCGACGAGATTCTCGATCTGGTCATTCAGATAGCCACCGGGCTGAATGCATTACACTCGAAAGGAATCATCCACCGGGATCTCAAACCAGCAAACATTTTCGTGACAGAATCGGGTCAGGCCAAGATTCTCGATTTCGGGTTAGCCAAGCTGCTGCCCGAACGGAGACTGGGTTGGGAAGAATTGGAAGCATCGCAATTATCAACTGAAACCGCGGACGAGTCTCTGACGACTCCTGGGACGGCAGTGGGAACCTTGACCTATATGTCGCCAGAGCAAGCGCTGGGAAAAGAATTGGACGCCCGCACCGACTTGTTCTCTCTGGGAGTGGTGTTGTATGAGATGGCGACGGGGCTCGCACCTTTCCGAGGTAATACTAGCGCCGCTGTATTTGAGGCAATCCTTCATGAGTGTCCGGCCTCACCTTTACGGCTGAACCCGGACCTGCCCAAACAACTGGACCCCATTATCAACAAGGCGCTCGAGAAGAACCGCGACGTGCGCTACCGGTCGGCCAGAGAAATTCTTGTGGATTTGAATGGCCTGAGGCGCGACATCGATTCCCGCGAGACTGCAGGCCGGACCGGCGACTCGAGCACGATGCCATGGATTTCGAGGGCGGCGCAATGGAAGCTGGCGGTCCCGGTGCTGGCGTTGTTGGCCCTGGTGTTAATTGGATCCGTTTGGCTCTGGCGGGAATCCGGCAAGGCGGCCAGGAGTGCAGTTTCCATCGCGGTGCTGCCGTTTGCAGACATGAGTCCTGAGAAAAACCAGGAATATTTCTCCGACGGAATTGCGGAGGAGCTGATTCATGAGCTGGCCAGAATTCCGAGTTTGAATGTGGTCGGCAGGACCTCATCGTTCCAGTTCAAGGGCAAGGACGTGGACCTCCGCACTATCGGAAAGCTGCTTGGCGCGACAAAGATCCTGGAAGGGAGCGTGCGCAAGGAAAGCAGCCGCTTGCGGATCACAGCTGAGCTGATCAACACCGTTGATGGCTTTCAGCTCTGGTCAGAAACGTACGACCGGGAGCTGAGTGACATCTTCACGGTGCAGCAGGGCATCGCGCGCTCGGTAACCGAAGCGTTGGAAATGAAGCTGATCGGACACGCCGCCTCACAGGCCGGGAATGTTGATGCCTACAATGCCTACCTCCAGGGGAAATACTTCCTCGCCAGGCGCAGCAAGGCGGACTGGGAGAAGGCGGCCGGCTACTTTGACCAGGCAATCAAGCTCGACAGCAACTATGCTCCGGCGTGGGTCGGGCTCAGCGTCACTTGTCAAAGTCAGGCGTCCCTGGGATTTGCACCTGCCGAGGAGAGCTACCGGAAGGCTCGGGACGCTTTGGAAAAAGCTTTGGCATTGGACCCCAACCTCGCTGAGGCCCACGCCGCGATGGCGTTGATAAAGAACAACCACGACTGGGACTGGTCAGGGGCAAACGCATCGTCTCAGCGTGCATTGGCGCTGGGGCCGGCAGACACGTCCGTTCTCTTGGGGGCCGAAAAGGTGGCTTTTACTCAGGGCCGCTTTGAAGATGCGTATGCCCTCTGTCGCCGGGCGATCGATCTCGATCCGTTGAGCGCTCTTGCTCATTCGAAGCTCGGTTACGCTGCTTACTATACCGGTCGGCTGGAGAGGGCCGCGGCGGCTTACAGAAAAGCCTTGGAACTCGATCCCGAGTATCAGGCGGTGCACTCCAATTTCGGCTTAGTGTTACTGGCGCAATTCCGCCTGGATGAGGCGTTGCATGAGATGGAGCGGGAGAAGTTTGAGCTGTTGCGCCTCTATGGCTTTGCCTTGGTTTACCATGCGCTCGGAAAGAAGACGGAATCCGATGCGGCCTTGCGGAATCTGATTGCGGGGGGAGGCCAGACGCCCTGGGCCTTTCAGATCGCTGAGGTGTTCGCTTTCCGACGAGAGACCGACAAGGCTTTCGAATGGCTGGAGCGGGCGCTCAAGCAACGGGACTCGGGGCTGACCAACATTATCGGAGATCCGCTGCTGAGAAGTCTCGAGGGCGACCCACGCTATGCAGCCTTCCTGAAGAAGATGCGCCTGCCGGCCTGACCCAGGGAGCAACAGTATCGGTCGCGGCATGAGCGGCGGTTACCAGCCGTTCCTGCCGCGACCCGTGTTTTCCCGTATTTCGCTTAGCGCTTGACTTGGACGGAAATTTTGTTCCGAATGCCCGTATCAATGTGGTGAAACACCGCAACCGGCCTGATCGAGGCATTGATGTCCACATCGATCTCCGATGCCTTTCTTCGTATGGTTTTGACGATTTGTTTTTCGATCTGCCTCGAAATGTCCACCATGATCACACTTTCGATTTCCGCCGCACTCTTCTTTTTATTGACCATGGTATCGACCTTGGCCAGAAGTGCGTCCGCGTCTTCCTTGCTCAGGTATTGTCGGAAAAGCTCTTCGATATTCATTTTGGGTGGCATATCGCAGCCTCCGTTATGGGATTTGGGGTGCTAATCGTTGCCAAGTGTATCGTGCTTATTTTCAAGAATCAACGGGAACCTCGAGTAGGGGCGCACCACATTCAGGAATTCCAGGACCCGCTTTTGTTCAGTCATCAGGCGGCAGTAAGCTTGATCATCCATTCCTGGATACGGGCAACGGGGGCAATGCGGGCTCGTGCAGGCATCGCATCCTCGCCGCAGCTCTGCTTCCCTGGTCGCGGCAGCAATGGCCGCCCTCAGTTGCTCCAGGGAATCCCCTGCCTTGCCGATCGGCTCGCCGTGGCGGCAACTCCGGACCAGGCCTTCCCCGTCGATTTCCATGCGCGACAGAGAAGAGCAGGGTGCCTTTCCTCGCATCCATCTTCCAGGGTACTTGAGAACCGGCGGCGCCGGCATTTTCCGAAGTCGTGAGCCGGGATTTTCCGTGCTTATCGATACGAGAACCGGATCGGGGACTCCCGGCGATCGCAGCAACTCGGACAGCTCACAGATATCGGAAAAGCGGGAGTTGCCGTTGGCCCAGTCGATCAGCGGACGTGCATCGCCGGCGCTTTCGATCGAGACGAGCTCCGGTTTATGGGAACAATACAAGTCGATCCCTGCGCAGGCCAACAGCCAGCGGTCGGCGAATCGCCGGTTCTGCCGCCTGAGAAGCTGGACATAGTTACGCGCCGGGACCAGGCATTCACTGAACCTGATTCGGTCCTGATGCAGCCGGTCCGCCTGTCCGGACGTTTTCAAAGAGGGGTAGACCTGAATGACCAGGCTGCCGATGCTCAGAATATCCGCCAGCCAGGCAGCAGTGGCCTTTGACAACTCGCCGGCGTTAACGACTGCCGTCGCGGCATGTCCATCAGAGGCCGGGAAAGCTTCACATCCAAATAAAACATCGGCGGTGAGCAGCCTCAGGAACTCCGCCTCGTGTTCTAACGAACATTTGGGCCCTGGCGGCAGCCTGGTGATATCGTAGGCGTACTCTACCGTCGAAGGCAGGCCCAGAGAATCGATCGCCGTCTTGAGTCCATACTGTGGATGAGTGTCCCAGAGAGGGGTTCCCGGAAACACCCAAAGATAATTGTGCATGTAGAAGTCGATCGGCAGCTCCCGCACAAAACGAAGCGTCGCGGCCCCGTCGTCCGCCGTTTCGGTGGGTAAGCCGAGAATGATGCTGACGCCGACGTTCAACCCATGATCCTTTGCCGACCTGACGCTTTTCCGCACCTGTTCGACGAAGTCCCGTTCTGGGCCAAGGTCAGGATCGTGCCAGTCCGGCGGTCGTACCTTCCCAGTTGCGCGCAGTACCGACGGCACCGAACTCTCGAGACCGAACGCAAGGCTCACAAATCCGGCATCCCTCATGAGACGAAAAAGTTCATCGTCCACTTTGTCGGCCCGAGTGATGCAGGAGAGCACGATACCGAGATTGCGATCCGCGATCATTTGGCACAGTTTCTTGGCTCGGTCCGGGACCAGCGTGAAAGCGTCATCGTGTATCGAAACAGGGTAGTGCTCGTTTGTTCTCTTCTGCTGCGCAGCGATGAATTCGAGCTCTTCCAGGACACGGTCAATTGAATGGAGACGCAACCGTTTCCTGCCAAGCGCTGCAAAACAACAGTACTGGCAATTGTAGGTGCACCCGCGGCCTGTCAGAACGCCGGGCCTGCCGTCCGTCAGAACGCCGGTTAGGTACGGAGAAGGAGTGTTGTCCAAACCGCAGCTGGCCACGGCATCGCATCCCACGAGAGGAGGCAGGCTGGGGCACACGATTGCGTTCTCCCGGCGGAAGGCAACCCCGGTTAACAGATCAGAATCCAGGGAATGTCCATTGATCAACATCTGCAGCAGCCCGGGGCCGATATCCTCGGTCTCGCCTCGAATGCAGTAGTCGACAGCGGCATGCCGGCTCAGGATGTATTCGGCTCCGAAAGTGGCGGTCGGCCCGCCGAAGATCACGCGCACGTCTGAGCGCCTGCTTTTTATGGCTTGCGCCAGAGCAAGGGCGAGCGGAAAGTTGGCGTCGTACACCGTAAATCCAACAACCCGGGGTAGGTACGAAAGCAGATCGTCCGTAACCGAAGCGATCGAACCGGGATGCTCATTCAAGTACTGCGTGCTTGTGATCCCCGCTCTATGCAGGGTGGCCCGCAGATAAGCGACTCCCAGGTGGTTTTTGAAAGCACCGACATTGCCGTGGGCAGGTGGAAAGACAAAGACGACTTCGCATGAAGAGCTCATAGGCTTCCCTTGGTCCCGGCCCGGCGATTGCGGTTCTTTATAGGACATTCTGAACTCCTGACACGCCATCATGCCATAATTGTGCATGCGCGCGCTCGAAAAAGGAGCTGGGGAGCATCCTCACCGACTATTGTCTCGAGATTGCGGCCAAATGGAATCTTAAGCGCATCGTCGCGCAGACCACCACGGACAATTCCCGCATGAGCTCCGTGTTCAAGAAACGCGGATTCCGGATCACGATCGGGGATGACTCCACGGTGGACGTCGTGAAAGAAATCAACTGAAAGGCCCGCACCAGGCGTTGGCATCCCGCCGCGGGAATGACACAGACTATTTTTTCAGCAGGATCACCCGACTGAAGCGGAGTTCGTTCTGGGGGCCGAAGCGATATGAGACAGCCCAGGCTCCGAGGTGGTCATTCAGCTTGAATAGCGGGCCGACTTGAGGGCTCCACTTTCCATCAGCGTGGAAGAAACCGTTGGAGATTCCTATCTCCCACCGGTTATGAATCACCTTGCTGGCATCGAGGGTATCAAGAACCTGATAGTGCGCAACATCGCCTGAAATCGGAGCAAAATGTCCCCAAAATGAGTTCACGCGCCAGCCTCCTTGATCGAACATTACCAGCAAGGCAATTTTGACACCGAACTGCCCGGACTCCTTCCCGACGACCGCGTACGCCATGGGTGCGACAGTGAGAGATGCCGTGGGTTTGAAGCCGTATCCGCCGCCCAGGTTGGCCTCGTTGCTCCCTGGTACGCCCACATAAAACAGGTCCAGGATCGCGGAGTTCTTAAAGGTGTAATTCCAGTCAAAGTAGCGGTACTTCGTATTGGCGCCGCGCACTTCAAAGTAATGTTGGGCCAAACCCTGGCTTGCTGCCAGCCAAAAGGCCAGGAGCAAGCCTGTCTTGATCGCGACTCGCATGGACCCATTGAACACCATCCGGCAGCACAAATTCATCTCAATTCTTTTTGGAGTGCAGGGCATGACCTGCACCTCACACTCATCTTGCCGTTATCGACTTGATGGGCAGAATGGAACGGAGTGGCCGATGTGTGAATCGCATAGCCCTCCTCAGACACAATGGGTCTGCGATGATGCGATGGTCCGCTCGAAAGACATCAGCGGCGGCCCCATGAGGCGCATTGTATGGATTCACTTTGACTGCCGCAAGCTCGAAGGCGAAGATCGAGGACGAAGCCCGCAAAAAGCAGCCAGAAAAGCCCAAAGCTGAAGGCCCAGGCAATCTCACCAAGAGGAATTCCGAACCAGAGCAATCCCCACGGAGCGCTGGTACTCCAATAAGAGACAAGATCCGGCCAGATCCAGAAGTAGATCCTGAGGATCGAGCAATAAAGAAGAGTGAATCCAGCTCC
>JBEKYG010000278.1:0-6781 GCA_049511215.1 Acidobacteriota bacterium
GCATTCGACGGTATGTGCAAATTAAAATCCACAAACGAATGCACAAGGAGAGCAACGACTCCGCCTACCCCCCCGGCAATCAGCCCAGCGCGGACCGGATCCTGCGAACGAAGGCAAGCCCCGCCGGCGCGCCAGGCCAGCCAGAGAACGACCCCGAAGAAAACCACCGCCCCCGGCACTCCCCATTCCGCCGCGGCCTCGAGGTAATCGTTGCGCGCATGGTCGTAAAAATAATCCGGATTCCGGTCCTGGTAGCGAGTGAAGGCCCAGCCGTGCATGCCGGCGCCGACCCCGAGGAGCGGGTGATCGCGGATGATCTGCACGGTACCGGCCCAGGTGGCGGCGCTGCCGCCGGCGCCTTCGGGGAGGAGGACGAATCTCTCGATGACCGGCTGGATGCCGATCCAGAGGGCGCCCGCGGCGACCAGGACGAGGATGCCGGCAACCAGGACGCGGGACCGCATTTTGCCGACGCCGGTGGTCCGGCGATAAATGAGCGCGGCGGCGGCGACAGTGCCTATCATGGCGGCGACGGTGCCGCCGCGGGAGAGCGAGAACAGGATCGCGAGGAAGAGCAGGGCGCCGATCATGAGGAACACCCAGGCCTCGGCGGCGCGCTCGCCGAGCGGCTGGGTCCGGCTCCCGGAGGAGGATCGCTGATAGCGTTTCCCGTCATAGAGCTTGCCGAACCCGATCATCAGGGCGATGGGGACGAGGATCTCGAGGAACCCGGCGAAGTGATTGCGGTTGACGATGGTGCCCATGGGGATGAAGGGGATAGCTTGCCCGGCGAACCGTCCCAGGGACTGCGCCAGCCCGAGGATCGCCTCGAGCACGCCGGTCCCGAGCAGGAGGATCATCATCAGGCTGAGCTGCCGGCCCGCGCGCCAGTCGGTGCGCCCCTGGTGCGCCCCAAGAATCACGGCCAGCCACAGCGCCGCGTACTGCAGCAGGTCATAAGGGACCGAGCCGCTGAAGGCCATGGGGAGCAGGGGGAGGAGCAGAGCCCATCCCCACCACCGGATCCATAGCCCGTCCATCAGGCTCAAGACGAAGAGCAGCGCCAGCACCATGAACAGGAGGTAGAAATCTACCGGCCGCACCCCTCCGGCCCGCAGCGCACTCCAACCGACCAATGCCCCCAATACTATGCCGCGCACCGTTAACAGGAAATTAGCGCATTTCTGCATTAGCCGGACCCGGGTTAAGATTCGCGCTAGAATTCGAGATTCGAGATTCGAAATTCGAGATAAAACAAATTCGAGATTCGAGATTCGAGATTAGAGATAAAACAAATTCGAGATTCGAGATTATAGATTTCGGTTGTTTCCCCAAATCTCGAATCTCGAATTTCGAATTGCTTTTCCCAATCTCGAATTTCGAATCATTTTCGCTCATTTTGGGGATTTGCGGTTAGATGTGGTATGGGCAGATTGGCACGGTTTGAACAGATGGAAGTCTGGAAACTTGCACGGATTCTGAATCGTCGCATTTATTCAGTTTCGGAAACGGATGCGTTCGCACGCGATTTTGGGCTCCGGGATCAAATCCGGCGTGCCTCGGTCAGCATTGTGAGCAACATCGCGGAAGGATTCGAGAGTCAGAGTAACCCGAGTTTTGTCCGGTTTCTCGCAACTGCCAGAGGCTCAGCCGCCGAAGTCCGTGCCCAGCTCTATCTAGCCTTGGATCTCCAGTATGTGTCCATCGACGAGTTTAAGTCTCTCTCTTCCGTCTGCGAGTCGATCTCCCGCCAGCTAACCGGTCTGATTACGTATTTGAAATCACACCCGCATCGATGAAAATTCGAGATTCGAGATTCGAAATTAACCAATCTCGAATCTCGAATCTCGAATTGTCCTTCCCAATCTCGAATTTCGAATCTCGAATCAGTTTCGCAGCCATCTGGCAAGGCGCAATAAACCGTAGATAGGGACAAGCGCCTGTGGCAGAGCAAAGTGGTTGCGGTCTTCATGATCCGAGGTGACAAGCTGCGCAAGGCAATAGCGGATCTTATCCACAGCGCGCGCCCTCGTGTTTAGCGAAAACAGGAGATGCTCGAGCTTTGTAGGAGGCGATTCGGCAGACGCAAATAGCCTAGTACTAATTTGGGCGGCGACAGATTTTATTGTGCTGTCGTCCTGCATTCTCCTTGAGACTGACGCCGGCAGTTCGACCGACAGAAGGTCTTGGGCCAGATACAAGCCGAGATGGAGAGCACGCGACATTCCCTTCTCGGCGGCAATGTTAATTACCTTATCCCAATCGAGATCTTTGCGAGAACTGATCAGTTGGGCGACATCGAAAATCCCCAAAAGCCCTTCCCACTGGTGCTTCCCTCCATTGTGGAGGATCAGAATCAGGAGTGTGTATTCCGGCGACGGAATCATGATTTGCCGGCCGAAAAACTCAAACGGGATAAGGTGCTTCAAGATCTCATCCACGGAGAGACCAAACGACGCGTAGTTTCGGACGATGCCCCAGTGGAGATCAACGGATATCTGTTTCCGGTGATTGATAAAGGTATATTCGCACTCTTGACGAAGGAATGCCGTCTCCCGAGTGCGATCGATGTCAAACTCCAGTTCGTACCCATCAGCCAGAAGGAGAGCCTTAGCCCGAGCAATGTCCTGTTTGTTTACGAGAAAATCAAGATCGCAGAACGGCCTGAGACATAAATCTCCATAGGCAAATTCGCCAAAAATCGGTCCTTTAAATGGCACGATGGTAACTTGTTCGTCCTGGAATTGTTTGCAGATCCTATCGAGCTCACGGCTCATTTTTAGGGAGAAGATGGCATTTGAGCGATACAATTCTATGAGGGTCTCAAGAAAATGCGAAGGAACCATGTCATGACAGCGAGAGCTACGAAGGCATTTATGCAGAAGCGCCACCATGCCGTGTCTTTTTGCCAATTCGATAAGAAAGGGCCACTCAATATCAGCTTCGAAGAGCGTATTAATCTCTGAGGCTCTCCCCGGGTGAAGCTGAGCTTTCGCGCACTCCAGGAGAATCTCCCGTTCAGCTCCACGATATCCCTTATGGACCGATAGGATGGCGCGCTCAGCGTTTTTCGTGCTCGTAGTCACCGGTCACCGAATCTAAAACAATTCGAAAACGATTCGAAATTCGAGATTCGAAATTCGAGATTTCGGATTTGTTTTCTCAATCTCGAATCTCGAATCTCGAATCCTTTTCCCAATCTCGAATCTCGAATTGTTTTTCCCAATCTCGAATCTCGAATTGTCTTTCTCAATCTCGAATCTCGAATTGTCTTTCTCAATCTCGAATTTCGAATTTCGAATCTCGAATTGTCTTTCCCAATCTCGAATTTCGAATCTCGAATCTCGAATTGTTGAATTATTCCCTCTCGCCCAACACCAGTCTGCGGGTTGCGATGGGGATGGCGAATTTTCTTTCCCATACCGGGATTCCGAGTTTTTCGGGATTGGCCCACTTCTCCAGCTCGGGGAAAATATGAGTCACAATCGCAATGCCTCGCTTCACCTCTTCTTGCTGGGCCAATTCAGCTCCCATTTGCAGTACTTCGTTTACTCCAAATTGATCCCGCCAAGCCAGAAGCGCCAATCCCAAATGGGGCCACATTGGAGGGGTGGGGGAGGTGGTCGAATCACCGACATGTCCCGCGAGGAGCGTGACCAGAAATATCGGTTTCGGCCTTCGCCAGATGCTATTTCCCAACCGGATCTTTTCCGACCAATCATCCGCGGGCGGGCTGAAGGTTTTTGGCTTGGCGCCATTGACGCAGGTTCCATCCTTCAGTACCGCCGCCCAGCATGCGGCCGGGTAAGCGCCGGGATCCTGATATAGCCCAACCAGAGCCGCTCCATCGCCTGAGAGCACGGCATCTTCAGTGGCAGCGCCGAACTCGCCGCGGATCCTGGCGCCAAAACGTTCCAAAGTCGCCAGGTTCCAGCAACTCCAGCGCTGGTTCTTGTTGAAAAGCAATCCCACGGATGCCGGGAGAGCAGATTCTTCAAATCGGTCTCCCTCGGTGGCTCCGCGCAGGCTGGAACTGAATGGCAATAGGAACTGCTCGGGGATTTGCTCCTCCTGGGCTTCAATCAGCCTGTGCATCAAACGCAGGATTTTCGGACGTTCCCGTCGCAGGATCCGTGCGTTACTGCGAACCAATTCGACCACAATCTTGCTTTGATCATTGCTAAGCATTGTTTTTCACCCCCTCCAAATCAGTCTCCGTGGCGGCATGAAGTAGTTCCCTGGCAGCCTTCCGCTTTTCCAGGGATATTTTGAGGGCGTCTGCATGCAACCCGAGTTGGCGCATGCCGAAGACGACCAGGATCTCGACCCCAACCAGCGCAAACCCGAGCGTCGCATTCCTCGAGGTTGCCGCCACCAGCGCCATGGCGCAAAAAACTAGGGCCACAGCATATATGCCAAGGACGATCCGCCCGCGGCTGCGCCCCAAGCCTGTCATCAGGTGATGTAAGTGGTTTCGATCGGCACGAAACATTCGTGCGAAACGTCTGGCGAGTGGGCTGTGGCGTTTCTGCGTGAACCGGAAGAGCATCACCAGGAGGGTGTCGATTACGGGCAGTCCCAAGGCCAGTATCGGCACCAGAATGGCGATGGCCGCCGAAACCTTGACCGAGGAGCGAACACTCACGATAGCCAAAAGAAATCCAAGCGTAAGAGAGCCTGCATCGCCCAGGTAAATCTTAGCCGGCGCCCAGTTCTTGCGGAGAAACCCCATGCAGGCCCCGACCATGGCGCCCATGACCAGCACCGTAAGATAATCCTGATGCCATAGCGAGAAGATCAGCATGGTGGAAGCAATGATGGCGACCACTCCGCCCGCAAGGCCGTCCAGGCCATCCAGCAGGTTAATGGCGTTGGTTACCCCCACGATCCAGAGCAGCGAGATCAATCCCGTAAGGGCACCCAGCTTCAGGTCGCCGACAAATGGCAGATAGATTGCTCCAAAAGACCAGCCCGCCCTTATCACCAGCAGGGCGGCGGTTGCCTGCATCAGGACGCGGCTGATTGGAGAAAGACCCAGGGTGTCTTCCAGGAGTCCGCAAATGAAGATAATAAAAAAGGCGAGGGGCAAGGTGACTGCCTCAAGGTTAGAAATACCGCCTTTAAATTCTCCCCAGCGAAGCACGACCAGAAGGCCTTGCGCAACAAAGAGGCCCAGAACCGCGGCCACGCCGCCCAAGCGCGGAATCCCTCCAGCCTGGTCACGCCTCCCCCCGGGATAATCAACCGCTCGCACCGCCAAGGCGAGGCGTTTGACCAAGGGGATAGCGGCACTGCTGACCAGGAAGGCCACCAACGCCGCCAACAGGCTATCAATCAGCGCCTGCCCCATTCAACTCACTCTTTCCCACGATTTGGCTAACATGCATTTTTGAACATCAGGACGCGGATGAACGCGGATGAACGCGGATCGGATCCGCGTGGGTCCGCCTGTAACTGCGTCCAATTCAGGGCTTGCACCAGGACAAGCTTCCCTTGCGGCTATTTTCATATGCCTTCCGTTTGAACTCCGGTTTCGCGCCGAAATTCAGCAGCAGCCCCACTTCGTACGGCGTAGCCTTGAGGTAATTGAGGAGTTGCGCCTCGTTCTCCGGCGTGATCGCTCGCGCGGCTTTGAGTTCGACGATCACCGCGTTGTCCGCAACCAGATCGGCCGCATATTCTCCAACCACTTCGCCCTGATAGTGAACCCGTATAGGAACCTGCCGTTCGGTGTGCACCCCGAGCTTGCGCGCAGCGATCACCATGGAATTCTCGTAGACGCGTTCCAGAAATCCATAGCCAAGTTCGCTATAGACCTGATAGAACGCATGGAGAAGGAGGTCGGTGGTTTTCGCATGCTTCAGTTCATGTTCCATGCCCCTGATGTTTCGCGAGCAGGCATTTTATTTCAATTTTGCACGCGGATCGGATCCGCGTGGGTCCGTGTTCATCCGCGTCCAATTCAGGGCTTGCACCAGGACAAGCTTCCCTTGCGGCTAAGGATGCAGACGGGTTTTTGGGCATGACGATTGTATTGAGTCGATCATGGTGCTATTTTCCGAAGAGCTATAGAACAATCGAGGGAAAAGCATGAAGCAGCCCACCTTCTCCATACCTGCAGCCGCGACAACGCCGGCTTACCCCATGAAAAGGCCAGCCGTTTGTTGCTTGACATCCACCCCGACTGCAGCGAGCTCTTTGCATATGCGTGTGAAGCCTATAGCTGCATTCTGGAAAGGAAGTGCGGCCTGGCTGGTCGAAAGAAAGCCTTGGACGTGTATGCCCACTCCGCAATACTCGTGAAGACAATGGTGGACCCGCGGATTGTAAGCGGAATCTTGCATGAGGGTATCAGAGCGCGAAACGGCTGGAAGAAAATCGCCAGCCTGTGCTCGAGATCGAATTCGGTCACGCCGCTCTTAGGGGACGCGGATGAACGCGGATGAACGCGGATCGGATCCGCGTGGGTCCGCGTTCATCCGCGTCCTATTATTTTGCAAATATTTCACTCAGCGGCAGGATCAGTTCCGGCAGGAGCGGGGATGACAGGCGGTCCGATTCCCGGAAGATCCCCGCGGTAATGTATCCCGACTCTGTCAAGGCTAAGACTTCCACAGTGGCGGCATCTGGATCGACGATCCAATATTCCTCAACCCCGAAACCGGCATAGATCTTTCTCTTGATCTAGATATCCTTTTTCCGGGTACCTGGCGATAGAATCTCGACCACGAGGTCGGGCGCACCGGGTATGTTCGTCTCCCCGATGATACCGAGGCGTTCC
>JBEKYG010000279.1:0-6748 GCA_049511215.1 Acidobacteriota bacterium
TATGACCGTGCATCACTCTGCGAGGAAATCCTGCAGCTCGATCTCCTGATCCGCCGGGCATTGGATTTAGAGAAGAGAGAAATCGAATCGAAACTCGTCAAACTCAAGGAAGTCCTGACGCAGAACGGGATCTTTTGCGACCCCAAGATGAAGCTGCTGGTCTTCACGGAGCACAAAGACACCCTCGACTATCTGGTCCGGAAACTCACCGAGTGGGGGCTCAGCCTGACGCAGATCCACGGTTCTATGAAGATTGGCGACCGCGACATGCCCGGGACGCGCATCAGCGCCAAACGGGAATTTCGCGAGCAAGCCCAGGTCCTGGTGGCCACGGAAGCCGCCGGCGAAGGAATCAACCTCCGGTTCTGCTGGTTCATGATCAATTACGACATTCCCTGGAATCCCGTGCGGCTGGAGCAGCGCATGGGCCGCATCCACCGCTATGGCCAGGAGCGGGACTGCCTGGTCCTCAATTTCGTGTCGACCAACACCCGGGAAGGCCGCGTGCTGGAGAAGCTGTTTGACCGCATCAAGCAGATCGAAAAGGACCTCGACCCCGAGCAGACCGGCCAGGTGCTCAATGTCCTGGGCGATGTGTTCCCCGCGAACCAGCTCGAACGCATGATTCGGGAGATGTACGCCAGGAGCCTGACGGAAGAGGCAATCAAGGAGCGCATCGTCCAGGAGGTCGACCTGGACCGTATCCGCCAGATCACCGAATCGGCATTGGAAGGCCTCGCCAAAAAGGAACTGAATCTTTCGGCCCTGATCGGCAAGCACAGCGAGGCGAAGGAGCGATGCCTGGTCCCCGAAGTCATCGAGGACTTCTTCGTTCAGGCCGCCCCGCTCGTGGGATTTAACGGCAAGGAGATTCGCGCCGGATCTCATGTCTACCGCCCCGGACGCGTGCCCAAAAACCTCTGGCCGCGCGGCGATCAGGTGGAACCGCGGTTCGGCAAGCTGGGACACAAAAATAATGTCGTGGTATTCAATGAGAAGCTACAACCACAAACCGGCGGTCCTTTCATTCCCCAGCAATTATTTGGTTCAATGAATAGGTGGGGAATCGAACGATAATCAAGCGCTGACACTTTCTTGGATCACCGAAATTAGGCCGATTTTGAATCGCATCACATAAGGAGCTCGACAAATGGCCGGCAACATATTTGAGTTGTTCGGGTATTCTCCGGATGACCACACAGCCGAGGCATCTGGCGCACGAAGGAACTATTTCTGTCCCTTCTTGAAGAGCACGTGCACCAAACAGCTTCGGGATAGAGCAATCAGTGGCGTTTGTTCATTTAAACCAGCAACTTCACCTCCAGTTATTTGCTGTCCTAACCGGCTTTACGCCGACAACTATCGAGTTTTGCATGATGTGGCGGTAACGGCCTTCGGGCCTCGAATTCGACTGATTAGCGGTCAGCATTCGACGAAGGCAAGTTACGACGATCAAAATGTCGCGGTTTTCGGAAAGCGTTGGGGGAAGGAGCTAAGGCTGCCTCGGAGCGGTGGGCGAGGTGGTTATTTTGTGGATTGGATTCTGGCGCTACTTGATCAGCAAGGCGAACTTAAGGAGTTTGTCGCTGTCGAGATCCAATCAATTGATACGACTGGGAATTACCGTGCTGAGAGAGAGACGTATCTAATGAACCAGAAATACCAAGGCAAGAGTACCGCAAATTTAAACTGGGAGAATGTTTCCAAGCGGATATTGCCTCAACTCATTTATAAAGGGCATGTCCTGCGGCGCGAACCCTTGTGCCGACAAGGGATGTTCTTTGTCTGTCCAACTGGGGTATACGATCGGATTCTACAGCGCCTGGGTGGAAAACTGCTGAAATATACCCGCCAGCCGGGATCGCTGACGTTCCGATGGTATGGTCTTGGAGAGATGATTGAGAATAGCTTGTGCCGGCCGCTACAAACAGAAGGCGAGTTCACGACAACGATAGATCAGATCGCAGTTGCATTTACCTCGCCCACAAATCTGCCACCTGAAGGCGTGTACGAATCTGCGATTCGAGAGGAGCTATAGCGTTGCGCGCTCCGAGAATTGTCAGCACCGGCCGTAAAGACCGGCTTACGGTAGCACAACGACGTGAGAACATGCGCGCCATCAAGGCCTTCGGGACCAAACCTGAGCGGGTAGCGGAACTGTGGTTCCAAAAGCTAAGATTACGCTATAAAAAACATGATCATGACCTTCCTGGACGCCCTGATTTTGTGTTTGGCCGGCGCAGGAAGATCATCCTTGTCCATGGGGACTTTTGGCACGGCTGGCGTTTTCCAGCCTGGAAAATGCGATTACCGAAGGTATATTGGCGGGCTAAGATCGAACGGAACAGAACAAACGATCGGCGAATTCTCCACCATCTCCGAAAACTTGGATGGGAAGTGCTTGTAATATGGGAACATCAGATCCGCGATGCTCCCGGAGCTACATTTGAAAGGCTCAGAGCATTTTTGTACTGCAAAAATTCAACAGACGAGGACAATTCCAAATAGTGGCGTATCCTACCGGCGATTGCCTTGGCTAATAGCGGCGGAACAGCATTTCCGACCTGCCGGTACTGGCTACCTTTGGATCCATAGAACGTGAACCAATCAGGAAAAGACTGAAATCTTGCCGCCTCGCGCACCGAAATGACCCGATCCTGCGTATAATGAACCACGGTGCCCCAATGGGGATCGCACTTCGTCATTACTGTGAACGCTATCCCATTGGGATCGAGACGCCCATATCGCCGAGTGTGATCGCTTCTTCGAGCACGCTTCATTCCCTCGGGCAGGAGTTCTCTAGGAATATCGCGCCAGGAACCACCCGGTCGCACATGCCGCATGCGCTGATGATTAATATCAGACAAATCAACGCAGTGGTGATTGTATAGCCTGCTGGATTGGCGCCTGGCCCATTGCTGGTAATCGCACTGGCTTGCGCTTGTATATTCCATGATTTCAGCGCCACCACCACTCTTGATTGGCGGGAGGTCGGAGATAGCCTCCCCGACTGTCACGGGATCTCGCAACCCCATTGCCTCATCGAATAGCGTCTTCTCCGGACTTCGCCTTGCGGCATAGCTATAGGTTAGTGACCTTCCCCCTGAGAAATTCGGACGTGAAATCGAATAATGTGTCGGTTCCGGGAAATCAAAATGGATGCCCAAGCGATTGGCGATTATTACCAAGCGCCATCGTTCCTGGGGCACTCCATAATGGCAGGCGTTTAGGATTCGAAAGCAAGGCTCATAGCCCGCCCGCCTGAACTCATGGCATACCGCTGCCAGCGTTTTCCCGCCATCGAGCGAGACCAAACCCGGTACGTTTTCGAAGACAATAAACTTGGGGCGGATGCCCTCAAGGACCAACCGAGCATAATGGCGAAACAGATGGTTCCTTTCATCGCCGCTGCTGCGAGACGGTGCATTGATAGAAAAACCCTGGCAGGGCGGCCCTCCGACAAGCACATCCAGGTCATCAGGCCCAATTCCGGCGGCTGCGAAGATATCCCGAGCCGAGATCTCTTGAATCGGAGCAACGAGCGGCTTGGCATCGGGGAAGTTGCGCTGAAAAGTGAGACCGCATTCTGCATCCAGGTCATTAAAAAACACAGAGCGAAATCCCTCCATATGAAATCCAAGGGAGAGTCCGCCAGCTCCTGAAAACAGGTCTGCCATCAGTAATGGGCTGGTGCCATAATCCGATGAATGCTCTGCGATTGTAGTTTGCACCTGATCCGGAGAGAACCTCCAATCCCTCCCAACCTTAACGCCGTGAAGTCGCCCAGCCTTGAGCCATCGATATGCGGTCTCCCGCGAGATACGGAGACTTCTGCAAACTTCGGAGAGAGTCAATAGGTTTTCAAGCTTTGATCTCATACTGTTCCGGAAACTGATGATATAATATGGCAGACAATGACATAATATGCAACTAAAATTCATCAGGTACGTCTAGGGCCCTTTTGCTCGCACGAATGGGCCGCCAGATTTCACCACGGGGTGCCATGACTGTGCGCGTGTCGCATGAGCTTCTCACAAGGGTATGCAGGGGATGCTCGCCCCCGCTGCCCGACTGATTGATACCAAAGTCGGATCGTGCCTTCGCAATCATGATTCAGCTGCGCTCGCCTGCTCGGCTCATTGGATTTGTCGCCGGCGCGAATATCCAGACGGCTTTATCTGCACGGACAAAATTTCGACTGGTGCGACGTGCTTTCCGGCATGCCCCACCGAATTCACGGTTGGATGCCGTGCTTGTTGAGTAGGAGCGCATGGGTGCGGATGCAAGCGGCTTCGAAGAAGACGCCCGCCTCACCGCCATGTGGCTTTGGACGCTCAAGACGGCTGACACAAACGGAGCACAGACCGTGGCCGCCGAGGAAGAATCAGGCGATGAGGAAGGAGCTGGCGGCAAAAAGGCCGGCGGCTTCGTTCTCGAATTCGATGCCGCCCGCAAGATTGCCCAGGGCCTCGGCGCACATCTGGAGGACCTGCAAAGCCTGGTGGAAGTAGCCGGCGAGACGGCGCGTCTCCTTCCCGTCGCCGAGAGCGCACGTCACTTGTTCGGCGCACACGAGGGCAAGGCGGCTACCGTCCGCAAAAAGCGCCGTCCTCAATTGGATCTGTTTGATGCCGGCCAGCAGGTGGCCGAAGCGGAATCGAGTTTCGGCGAAACCAAGATCGAACATGTCGGAGCGACCGTCCTCGACCGCATCCATCAGAGCATGATTCTCTTTGCGCCCGGACGCGGCGAAGCGCTGAAGCGCTTCCTCATCGAAGACGGCGCTGGCCAGGACCAGCGCTTCTGGCGCTTTATCCGAGCCACTCCGAAGAAAAACGCTGGGTCGATGGCGTGCTGGCCCGCAAGAAAGGACTGGGATTCTAGCTTATGCCTCTGAAACCCTGGTACAAAGTCGTTACGCCCCGCGCAGACCTCCGGGAAGGCAAGCCTCTCGACGCGGCCGAGTTCGCGGTTCACCTCGACCAGGTGCGCGACCTGCGCGCGCCGACCGTTTACCAGGATCCGGAGCAGTTCTTCGACCGGACCTATCTGACGAAAAGCCTCCTCGACCTGGCATCCCAGGTGGTCCGTCGTCTTTCCGGCGAAAAGACCGGGACATCCGCGGTGTTCAACCTGGCCACTCAGTTTGGCGGCGGCAAGACGCACGCCCTGACGCTTCTGTACCATCTGGCGAAGCATGGTCCGCATGCCGCCGGCTGGACCGGCGTGCGCAAAATCCTCGAGGCGGCCGAGCAGAAGACGATCCCAGAGGCAGCTGTGGCGGTTTTTGTGGGCACCGAGTTTGATCCGGTAACCGGCCGCGGCGGCGCGGATGGCACGCCCTTGCGCATGACTCCATGGGGAGAGATCGCATTCCAGCTGGGCGGCGCCGAGGCCCTGAAAGTGCTGGAAAAACACGAACAGCAGCTCACGGCGCCGGCCGGCGATGTAATCCGCAGCTTCCTGCCGAAAGACAAGCCCGTCGTGGTCCTCATGGACGAGCCGATGAATTTCATCAGCCGGTCGCGCCGCAGCGGCATGGCCGCCCAGCTCTATTCGTTCCTGCAGAATCTTTCTGAAGAGGCGCGCGGCCGCGACAAAATGGTTCTGGCGGTGTCAATCCCGGCATCCGAGCTGGAAATGAACGCCGAAGACCAGGCGGATTACGAGCGCATTAAAAAACTCCTGGATCGGCTCGGGAAGGCGGTCATGATGGCCGCGGAATCTGAGACGGCCGAGATCATCCGCCGGCGCCTTTTCGAATGGGACCAGAAGGCCACATCGGCCGATGGCAAGATCCTGCTGAGCCGCGAAGCTCACGAGACGTGCCAGGAATTCGCCGATTGGGTGCGTGAACATCGGCAGCAGTTGCCCGGCTGGTTCTCCTCCGACAACGCCCGGGAAGCATTTCTGGCAACCTACCCATTCCATCCCGTGGTTCTTTCGGTCTTCGAACGGAAGTGGCAATCCCTGCCGCGCTTTCAACAAACGCGCGGAGTGCTGCGACTCCTCGCGTTATGGGTCTCCCGCGCCTACCAGGACGGGTTCAAGGGAGGTCACCGCGATCCTCTGATCGGACTAGGCACGGCGCCGCTCGAAGATCCACTGTTCCGGGCCGCGACCTTCGAGCAGCTGGGTGAGAGCCGTTTGGAAGCTGCAGTCACAACCGACATAGTCGGCCGGCCGGAATCTCATGCCGTCCGGCTCGATGCCGAAGCCGTCGAGGCCATTCGCACCGGACGGCTGCACCGCAAGTCGGCGTTGAGCATCTTCTTCGAATCCAACGGCGGCATGGCAAAGGCGGAGGCGACCATCCCGGAAATCCGCCTTGCGGTCGGCGAACCCAACCTCGACATCGGCCATGTGGAGACTGTCAGCGAAGCCCTGGCAGAGGCGTGCTACTACCTCACGAGCGAACGGAACAAATACCGGTTCGGCATCGCCCCCAATCTCAACAAGCTGCTGTCGGATCGAAAAGCCAGCATTCCACCCAGGAAAGTCGAAGAAAGAGTTCACGAAGAGATCCGCAAGGTATTCTCGGCAGCCAAAGTTGAAAGGGTTTTCTTTCCGGACAAGAGCAGCGCGATCCCTAACCGTCCGGTGCTGACCCTGGTCGTTCTGGCGCCAGAGCAATCGATGGAAAATCGCGATGCCACCGAAGCGCTGGTCGAGAGCATGACCCGCGAATACGGCGCCTCCGGCCGGACATTCAAGAGCGCCCTCATCTGGTGTGTCCCTGAAACCGCCG
>JBEKYG010000280.1:0-6741 GCA_049511215.1 Acidobacteriota bacterium
ACGAACACGCTGGAGCGCTCGACAGCCCGTTCCGGGCAAGCACGACCAGCGCGAAGCGCTGGCGCCTGCGGCGCGGCAAAAGCTCCTGCACGCCGACCAAGACCGAACGGTCCGCGTCAGTCTGCGTTTATCCGCGTCCAAAATTGCATTTTGGCCGCATACTCATGAATAATCCGGGTTAGGTAAACTGCCGCCTCTGGTAATGGAACTGGAAACATCCATGCTGCCCGCGTGCTGGGGAGAATTTAAGGTGGCGTTGGATCAACCGAGTGTTCGGATGGTTACGTGACTGAGCCCTGAAAGGGCGCAACAGCAAAGCCCAGGGCGTGAGCCCTGGGAACAACGGAAGTACTCGATAGAGCCCTGAAGGGGCGGCGCAGACTGCTTCGCCCCTTCAGGGCTGTTTAACCTGGACTCACATTCCCAGGGCTTACGCCCTGGGCTGATCTGCCGCGCCCTTTCAGGGCTCCCAAAGCCCTCGCCTCTCTCCGGGAGGTATCCTGAAGCCACCGGCTCTGCGGGTGGAGGATCACTCATGATGAACAAAAGCACAGAAAAAGCTCTCTACCTTGTCTGCAATGCTCACCTGGACCCGGTGTGGCTATGGAATTGGGAGGAAGGACTAGCCGAAGCATTGTCGACATTTCGCATGGCTGCCCGCTTCTGCGATGAATTCGACGGCTTCGTGTTTTGCCACAACGAGGCGTTGCTTTATGAATGGGTCGAGGAACATGAAACAGATCTGTTTCACAGGATTCAAAGACTGGTAGCCGCCAAACGATGGCACATCATGGGCGGATGGTACCTGCAGCCGGACTGCAATCTCCCTTCCGGGGAATCGTTGGTTCGGCAGATTCTGATCGGAAAGCGTTATTTCCTGGAGAAGTTTCATGTCGAACCGACCGTGGGTGTGAATCTGGATTCCTTCGGCCACTCGCGCGGCTTGGTGCAAATTCTCAGGAAATCCGGGTACCGGGGATACCTGTTTTGTCGTCCTGGCGAAGCCACGTTCGCCTTGAAGAATCCCGATTTTATCTGGGTGGGACATAACAATTCGGAAATACTGTGCCATCGTCCACCCGATCATTACAACTCTGAATCTGGAAGGGCTGCCGCGAAGGTGAAAAAATGGCTCGATGAGAATGTCCATCGTGAAGTCGGCATGCTGCTGTGGGGCATCGGCAATCATGGCGGCGGTCCGTCCCACAAGGATCTGGCAGAAATTGCTTGCCTGCGCTCCGAGGATATCGGCCGACGAATAGAGCACGCGACGCCGGAAGCATACTTTGATTGGCTACAATCCCGAGCTGATTCGCTGGATCGGGTTGCGGTGGAATTGAACCCTTGGGGAGTCGGCTGCTATACCTCCATGACACGAGTAAAGCGCAAGCACCGCCAGCTCGAAAATGCTCTTTTCATGACCGAGCGCATGGCAACCAACGCCGTTCTGCAGGTTGGTGCCGATTATCCCCAAGCGGAGCTTGGCGGCGCCGTCAAAGATCTGCTTTTTTCCGAATTCCATGATTCACTGGCCGGCACGGCCATCTCCGAAGTGGAAGAATCGATCCTCCGAAAATTAGATCACGGTCTCGAGGTCCTGGCTCGCGTCCGCATCAGGAATTTCTTGAAGCTCCTTTCTGGACAGCCGCCAGCGCACGACGGAGAATTCCCGGTCTTCGTCTATAATTCACACGCGCACGACAGCGAAGAAACCATTGTTTGTGAGTTTCAACCCCAGGAACCGAATTTCGATAAATCCACCTTCTGGTTGCCGGAGCTCTTTGACGAGTCTGGCAAGACCGTTCCTGCCCAAATTGAAAAAGAGAGCTGCAACATTGCTATGGACCAACGGAAGAGGATCGTTTTCACGGGTCTTTTGCGCGCATCCACGATGCACCGTTTTTCCTGCCGCATCAAGGAAATACCTGCCTTAATGCCCGTAGCAGATCAGATATCGTCGGATGCAACCAATCTGGTCTTTCAAAACGATGACTGCCGTGTGGAAATCGATCGCACTACCGGGTTGATGGATGGTTACTCCGTTCGGGGTGTGGACGCGCTGCGGCCCGGCGCATTTTTGCCGATGGTTATGAAGGACTCCGCGGACCCCTGGGGGATGAAGGTTCGCTCATTCCGCAATCAGGAGGGTGTGTTCCGGCTGATGACCAGCGAGGAAGCGGCTGCATTTGCGGGGGTCGACTCGGCAACCTTGCCGCCGATACGAGTGATCGAACAAGGGTGCGTGAGGACTGTTGTGGAAGCGTTGCTGATCTATAACTTTTCGCGAATTGTCTTGCGCTATCGAATACCAGCGCGGGGAAGCGAAATCGAAATTGAGGTGCGCGTATTCTGGGAAGAAAAAAACCGTATGCTCAAGCTTTCTATTCCCACAAACTTCGTTCCGGGCCGGTGTGTCGGACAGGTGGCCTATGGTGTCGAAGAGTATGAGCCGAGTGGGGCTGAGCGGGTTGCGCAAAAGTGGCTTGCGATTCAATCCACGAATCGAGAATACGCGCTGACCGTGATCAATGACCGAACTTACGGTTTTGACTATGCCGGCGGTGAGCTGCGCCTATCGCTGCTGCGGTCACCAGCGTATTCCGGACACCCGGTGGATGATTCCACACCTATCGTCCGTCAGGATCGTTTCGAAACTCGCATCGATCAGGGCGAGCACAGGTTTACCTTCTGGCTGAATTGCGGCAGGGCGCAAAGTCGCTTCGAGCAAATATCCAAGGAAGCGATTTTCAAAAATGAGGCCTACCTCGCACTCTGTGCGTTCCCTTCCGGTGAAGGAGACCCGCCGGCTCCGGGAATTCGCCTATCCAACCCTGCAATCCAGCTCGGAGCATGGAAGTTGTCGGAAGATGGAAAGCGCATCATTCTCCGGCTCTTTGAAACCACCGGCCATCTTCAATCCGCAATCATCACAATTCCGGCATTGGCCCTTCAATATCCGATTGATTTGCGCGCGTTCGAGCTGAAATCCCTGGCCATCGATCGGACCGCCAGGACTCTTCATGAAGTTGACTTGCTGGAGCGCGACTGTTAATGCCAATTCGCGCTTAAACAACCGGAACCCCAAAATCCCTACCCGAGTCCGCCGCGGCTGGCGGCGCCGGCTTCACGCACATTAGGTACTTGGTTATTCCTCGATGCGTTTGCTCACGGACCCAGTGATTTGCCAAAGTTGGTCTCTCAACTTTGGCATCTTCGTTTTCCAGGCTTGGTGTATGGCGATCTTGTCATCCCAATCATCGAAATCGGACATGTTTGCCTCAGTTCTATGGGAAACTGTAAGCATTTTAAGCCACGCAGGCCTTCTACTGAAAGGAGGGAATGATCGGCTGTCGCCAGCAACTCCGCATCGGTTGTCCTTCAAAACCCCGACCGCATTGAAAAGGTTGACGTTTTTGTCTCGAGGTGGCAGCCTTGGCATCCATGATGGAAGCCTTTTTTGCTTGATTGCCGCTCTCAGAACCGTGGGTTATCATAAGTAAGAACGGACTTTTTGGTTTCACCTTTTGCAGGTGCTTTAGTGATGCCCGAAACACGATATTGTCCCAATTGCGGCGCGACCTGTGGCGCGGAGGATCGCTTTTGCACTTCCTGCCGGACTGAGCTCCATGCCACCCCCTCTCGTCCCGGCAGTGGCTCCCGTCCCGTTAGCGGAGCACCCCATGCCATGGATGAATTCGGCTTGGGACACACTGAAATGGGTTTGCCGGCCAATACCCTATTGCTGAACCGCTACAAAATCCACAACCTCCTTGGAGCGGGAGGAATGGGACGGGTTTATCTGGCTGAGGACCAGAAGCTTGGAATTCCGGTTGCGATCAAGGTTCTGCGGGATATCCTGACCCAGGATCCCGCCTCCGTAAAGAGACTGATCACCGAGGCCAAGACATCTATTCTGCTGGCTTACCCTAATATCGTGCGATTGCATAATTTCGAGGACGGGGAGACTACGAAGTTCCTGGTCATGGAATATGTGGAAGGCGAGACCCTGGATGAGAAAATAGCCAGGCAGGGAAAGCTCTCCGAAGGGGAAACACGCTCGATTGCCATAGAAATTTGCAAAGGCTTGGAGCACGCCCATCAGAAGAAGGTCATCCACCGTGACATGAAACCGGGAAACGTGCTGCTCGGCAAAGACGGTTCGGTGAAAATTTCTGATTTCGGCCTGGCGCGGCTCTGTCACGATTCGATCGCGCGCTTGACATCGCAACTGAGTGCGGGAACGCTCCAATATATGTCGCCCGAACAACTCGACGGCGAAATCAGCGAGTTGAGCGACCAGTATTCAGTGGGCGTAATGCTCTATGAGATGCTCTCCGGGTCTCCCCCGTTCGTCACCGGCGATTTGCTTGGGCAGATCCGCCGCAAAATCCCCAAGCCGCTCGAGGGCGTGTCACCCGGGATGAACCGCTTAGTTTTGAAGTGTCTTGAAAAGAACAAGGAGAATCGCTTTCCCAGCGTTCGGGAACTCCGCGAGGAACTCGACGGCACGGTCGGGCAGCGCGATGCCCAGCTCAAAGAGGCAGAACAGCATCTGGAATTGCTCCAGGCAAGCGCCGAGAATGCCCTCAATGGCGCAAAATATGCCGAGGCAATCGCACTCTGGGAACAGGCGCTGGCATTGAAACCGGGTGACCCGACATTGGCAGCTTCGCTACAACGGGCACGGGAACTGCTGAACAACGCCCCAAAAGTAAAGCCGCCTGCGGAGGATCAAAGATTCAATCCTGACCTGCAACGTCTCGAGCCTCTTAGAGCCAAAGCGAAGGAGGCCTTCAACGCGGGCAGATACGGCGATGCCATCAGCATGCTGCAGGAAGCACTGACGCTGAGTCCCGGAGATGCCGGCCTGAACGCTGCGATCTCAGAGGCTCGGAGGCAGGCCGACCGCGTGACCGGCAACTCCGCTGTGCGGGGAACCCAGCATGAGGTCGGCGGCCAAGAGGAAAGTGAAGGCACACTCCCACACCATGGCGCGACTGGAAAACCCAACCAGCCCAAGCGCAGACAACTCATTTGGATCGGCATCCCCTTGCTTGTAGTATCCGGCCTCGCATTGATCTATTGGCTGAAGCCAGCAGAGACCTCAATCCAGCGCTTTCAGGTGTCCCGGCAGGAGATCGTTGCGGGGGAAACAGTGACCCTATCATGGAACGTCGAGGGTTCAGCCAGAATAGAGATCACGCCCGGTCTAGGCGCTGTGGCGAAATCGGGTGAACAAACTCTTTCACCAAAAGTAGCCACGATGTACACACTCCGCGCGACGGACCCTGCCGGCAAGGTGTATCAGGCGACCTCTCGGGTTGAGGTACGGCCCAAGCCACTTACAACCTCGATCCAGCGCCTTCAATTATCCCGGCAAGAGATCGTTGCCGGGGAAAAGGTGACTCTATCATGGAACGTCGAGGGTCCAGCCCAAGTAGAGATCACACCCGGTTTAGGTGCGGTGGCGAAATCCGGTGAGCAAACTCTTACACCATCAGAGGACACAGTGTATACACTCCGCGCCAGCGATTCTGCCGGCAAGGTGTATGAGGCGACCTCTCGAGTCACGGTGGTGCCGAAACAATCTCCACCCTTGATCCAGCGCTTTCAATTCTCCCGGCAAGAGATTGTTGCCGGGGAAAAAGTGACTCTATCATGGAACGTCGAGGGTCCAGCCAAGGTAGAGATCATGCCCGGTTTGGGTGCGGTGGCGAAAGCCGGTGAGCAAACTCTTACACCATCAGAGGACACGATGTACACACTGCGCGCCACCGATTCTGCCGGCAAGGTGTATGAGGCGAGGTCTCGAGTTGCGGTACGGCCCAAACCAGAATCCTTCGTTGTTCATCATTTCAGCGTAGAACCACAGGAGATCAGAGCCGGCCAGACTGCGACATTGACGTGGCAGACAAGTGGAGCTACCGCAGTAGAGATCCAGCCGGGGATTGGGAGTGTAGGTCCCTCTGGCTCCCGGCAGATTGCTCCGCCTCCGGGTAAGACTGTGTACACAATTGTGGCACGAGGTAACCCGCCCGAAAAATCCGAACTCCGGCAGGTTCAAATAAGCGTTGGCCGTGGTGGCGGCACGATTATTTGGGAAGGGAACATTCGTGGATCCGAAATGGTGGACATCGACATCAATAAGGCAAGCTCCGGACAGCTTACGGGAGGCCTCCCCGGAGCACCATGCATCATCCAGTCGGTCGAACCGCAGAACGTCAGAGTGCTTATCAGGCCGTCGCCGGAAAATCGCTACTTAAAGCTCCGTCTTCTGGTCATCGGCAACGGTCACACACGAGTCGTGGTGACCTGGGCATTCCAATAGGTGGGAGGAGATTCCCTGCCGCCTCTTCAAGCCAGCTGTCTACAAGCTCAGATGATGAATTCCTTCTGTGGTCCAACCCCAGGGTGAACAGGAGGCGCACAGCCACGCTGCCAGGAGCCCGATTCGAGTACCAGTGGGTCAGTTTCAAACTGACCCACTGTCGACCATCGATGTTTATACCTTCAATGACATTATCGACTTACTTTTTTACTGGGTCCACCTTCTTTGGCGGTTCCGGCGGCTTTTTTTGTGGCTGAGTTGTCTGGGGTTGCTGCGGCGGCTGCGTGGCCCGCTGCGGTGGCTGTGCTGCCGCTCGTGGTGGTTGCGCGGTGCGTTGTGGCGGCTGCGTCGTTGCGGGTGGCGGCTGGATAGTCCGCGGTGGTGGCTGCATATTCCGTGGCGGCGGCTGGACA
>JBEKYG010000281.1:0-6727 GCA_049511215.1 Acidobacteriota bacterium
ACTAACACGAAAACTTGATCCGGCAACCGGGTTTGATAGGGCGACCGCGCTTTGTGACGCTGGCGAGAAGGGCCACAGGCGGGCCTTGCTCAAGACGCCGGGGGTTTTGCAATCAGCTCTATTCGAGTAGAATTACTCATCCGGCCCTAAGTTTCTGAATAGCGGTAGCTTGTCTTCTGCTGTTTCACGTCCTCGCCGCCGCTGTTTTTGCTGCTCCTCTCTCGCGGCAATCTTGGCCGAGGCGATACGGCACTGCCGCTGGCAAAGGGCATAGCGCTCCGGATCCACGGTCTCCTTGAGAATGGCTTGTGAGAGTCGCGGCATCATCCCATAGATCTTCGCAGCGTCAGGATGCAGGCCAACATTTTGGCCAGTGTCAGACAGGCCGATAGCTTCCTCCTCAATCAAAGATGCAGAAGCATAAAGGTGTTCGATCCAGCCAAGAATCTCCTCACCTGATGGGTGGTGGCGGAGAGCGCCTGCCAGGAAACGGTCCGCCTCGTCTCGCGCCCGCAGGCGGTCAATGTTATCCATCTGGGCCCGTTCTTCTTCTGCCGGCTCGCGCCATCGCCGTGTTTCACGATCGAGCCAAAAGTGGTCGCGCAGAAACTGCTCGAGCCGGGTAGAGATCTCACCCATCAACATGACTGTCGCTCGCATCCAATATGGACGGAGCTCCCCGATTCGCATGGGAGTCTTTGATAATCGCTGCCGGAGCCATTCGACAGCCGTTGTTTCATCATTAATTACGACTTCTGCATCCGGAATTTCATAAAGCATACCGGGAACATGATTCGGTTGGTGATTCCCCACGGCCTCATCAGGCAAAAACCACCGATTATCAACCTTACGAAAGTAACGCGAACAAAGGCTCTCGATGTATGGGAGATTCAATCGTTCCACATTGACACCTTTGGGGATCAAGGTGTTCATCAGCATGGTGTTCAAGAACGCAGTTGTGCGATGCTCATCGCTGTACGTTCTTGAGTCATTTCTGATTCGCTCCGGCAAACCGCGCAGGTGACCACGAATAGTGTCCACAACGAGGTGTTCGAGTCGGCCATTACGAATGCTTGGGGAAGCTTCTTTAGCTTGATCTGGCACCTCCAATGCCGGTTTTCGAAGATTGAAGATCACATCGTGTCCTACGACGTCTTCCTCGCCCTTCTCACCTTTGATTTGTTTGAAGGTCTTTTGGATTTTGTCGAGGAAGACCATATTTTCAATCGCAAAACCAGCTTCGCGAACCGCCTGCTTGATTGCCTCAAAGACTTTGCCATTTGAATTGTTAAACTCGATGGTTGCTGCGCGTCCCGGCTTTAAGCACCTGTACATCTCTGAAAATGAGCACGCCATCAGATGGCCGTAGTCGGCCAGGGTCTTAAACGGCCCGCACTTTCTCCTATCATTGACCACAATTTCGCGGGCCTCATCAGTTAGCTGACCCAGCTACGACTCCCAAAGCAACGAGCAGTCAGAATAGAATATGTTGGAACCGAATGGCGGGTCGGTGAAGATATAATCCACTGACGCCTCTGGTATTGAAAGGTGAGCTGCAGATCCCATCGAGAATAGAATCCCGCCTTGTTGTGACATCGCATTATGCATAGAAATGCCCTCAAGAAGGTCCTTCATCTTACGATCAAATACCTCCAGGACATTCTTCTCCTGCTGAAATGCTGCTATGTAAAGCGTTGCACTCAATCCGCCGCCACCTCCACCATAGCTTTGCTTTTTGCTCACAAATGTCATGATACTGGTCAGCGCAAATCTCAGCATACATGCCAAGCGCATTGAGGGAACCACTGATGCCTGGTGCCAAAGAGCTGCCAAGCCCCAAAGATTGCGGCGCGTGTAAAACTCGTCAACAGTCTTTAAGCCGCGTTTTAGAAGGCCATGGCGCATCATCTCGCGTCCCAGGTCAATAGGTTCGCGCGGAAACCAGTTGGGAATCTGAAGACCTGAAATGGTGGTGATATGCTTCACCTCGGAAAGAGTTGTTGGCCGCTCGGTTCTCATTTCAACAGGCTCGAGCTCTCCAGAGCGAGTTCGTGATCTTAGTCCGGTGAAGCTGTAGTTTGTCACCACAGGCCTTGAATCGATGAGGCGGAGAGCCAGTTTTTTCCACTCAGTATTACAAACCGGACAACTAAACCCGTTTTGGATCTTTTCCGCTACATTAACGCGCGCAACCTCCCATAACACAATCTCATTACCGCAGCCTCGCGGGCGGCGAATCTTCTTGATAACAGGCCTCCCCGTGCTCTTGTTTATCCTGCCGGTTTGATCCTCTATGGTCACCATTCCCTGACACTTAAAGACATCACTCCAGATCGTGTACTGGATGGTGGCGGGAATGCAGATGAATCGGTCAATCTCTCTTGGCAGCGGCTGTGTGCCAAGTGCCTTGGAACCCATGCGACGCTCGACCTCGGTTCGATTGACAAGTTCCCATGTCGGTTCTTGGTCTGAAATGCGAATAAATTTGAATGCGTCTGGAGGCGGATTTTTCAACCTGTGCGCTACTTCGGCGTTCGTGGGGTCGTAGATGCCCACGGCTGGCTCGTAGTGCTCTGTGCCATACAGCCAGGCGATTTCCTCTTTGACAGTGGCTTTAATCCGCTCGAACTCTTTTTTCAGAGCGTCGACATCAACCGGTGTGCAGTAATTGTATGCGATATGGCATGCTGCCGGGGACAAGTCGTTTAGGATTGCGCGACGTGCGCCTTTTCTGGCGCGAGGGACCACCTTCAAAAGGTCTTCGGGTGGATTGCCACATATTAGGGCTGCAACCCCGGTCATGCCGCTACCACAAAAGGGATCGAGGACGATGTCACCAGGTTCAGTATAGTGCAGAATATATGGAATGATTGCCCTGGGAGGCACCTTCGTATGGTACGAGTGAGCGTTGTAAATCGGATCGTTTTTGCCCTCGCGAATGTCTGCGATAAAAGGATCGCGCCGATACTCATCAGTCGCAAGATCGAAGGTTTTCCCGTAACGTTTTATAAACTCGACGATTTCTTCGTCAGTCGCGACAGGAATTGGAACAGGGCCGTCTTCAGACATGGTATCTTTCTATTTCAACAGGAAGCGGATGCGCTTTTTGCCCGCAGTGTCTTTCTTAGCTTGATCAAACGCAGCAAGAAGCCGTTGTCGCAGCCTTTTGAGCAGATCTTCCACTTGATCTTCTTCGAGGGCGAGTGTGTCTTCCAGCAACGTGCTTACAGCCAAATCACGATGCTCGATATTCGCTGCGGCCAACACCCCTTTGATCCGCTCGATCATTTCTGGAGTAAGCACCATCGCTAATTCTGCGATGCGTGATGCGGTAATCATTTCGAGCAGGGTCTTTACGGTCGGCTCGCCGCTCTCCTCTAGGATTTTGCGGATCGCCTCTTGGGTCACCCGCTTACAAAGCTCACTCGAAGCGGAGTCCACGCGCGCGAGTAGAGCACGAACTGCCTCATCCGGCGCAGCGGTCTTCCCATCCCACCGACATACGGCGCAACGCGGTTTGTCATCGACTTGACAGGCATCTTTGAGTGCGCAAGGACGAACCGAGGTCTGCATCGATTCAACTTGTTGGGGCAAACTTGCCCCTACCGGCGCACCGATTTCGAGCCCATTGAGGCGAACGATGATTGTTAGCTTGTCTTCGACAGCTGCGAGTTTTTTCTGGAGCGCTTCCATGCCCAGGTGAAATTCTCTATGGCCCTTCCGGTAGGCAAGCGAGTACCTTTCCTTGAATTGCCTGAAGAAATCGGGGATGGCGCGAAAGGCTGATTCACTGCTGATCCAGAGTCCCTTGAATTCGAGCTGGGTCAGAAGATTCAGGGCCGTGAGATCGAGATAGGCGTCGTCCAGCTTTGCCAGTCCGTCGAGATACGCCTTGGTGGATTGTAGGTCGGGATACCTTGCCGTAAATCGCTTTCCGCGCTGATAGAGTTCGTCAGCTGCCTTGAACAGATCGGGAGTTGCATAGCTCTCCCGCGCGACCGTGAGGAATTCCAGATAGTCAGAAGTAGCAGCTATCGCCTCCAGCCGCGCGAACGCTTCAGTCGTATCTTGATCCAGTGTTCCGCCAAGAACAGAAGCAAGTTTCTTGAGGTTTTCCCTGAGGGCCGGGAGTTCTGCGCCGAGGATTTGCAGCGACAGGCAGAGCTCGGCATTGCGCGTAGTTTCTTCGTCTGGAGTATTGGCTGCGGTGAGGTTCGGGTTGATGACCTGTGCATAGGGCAGGGCGTCGTTGAAGGGCTTCTCGTCGCTTGTTCTGAGTCTCGCACCCAAAAGAGCTCTTTCGAGCTTATTGCTCCACTCGACCTGAGTAACCAGCCGGCCGGTGATCCGGCGCCCCATGGGCTCCCTCCCCGTTGTGAGCTTGAAGCCGCCGGACGGATTTAGCTCGGCCAACACCAGCGGCGGAGCACCGGCCCGAATAGCACAAAGGGTTGCCAGTCGCACCATATCCTCGGTGAGCCCATATGGATACTGGCAGAATTCCTTAACCAAATCGGCAAGACCTACATCGCCTGTCGCAACCGCGCGATCCTGGATGCGTGCCACCATCGAATTCGGTTGAAGGGCGAACTGTGCCGGATTGTTCTTTGCCACCAGTCCCATGCCGACCGCAAAGTTGTCGCGCGCACTCTCATCGGCTTTCGCAGGGGTCCTGGCAAACAGGCCGTGAAATACCTTGCGGGCATCCGCATCCGTGAAGTCCTTCTTGAACTCTTTGGGATTGAAGAGCGGTGAGTCATATGCGTTTTCGAGCAGTTCCGAAGCCAGTGCCTCTTCCCGATCACCTCTGGATTTCTGCGGCCTCATGAAAAACTGATTCGCGGGGAGACCAAGCTCCTTTTGGGTGGCGATCGTGCCTCGACGATATTCCTCAATCTGATTTTTCAGTACAGCCGCCATCGCGGTCCGGCGCCGGGTCTTGGCCCAGTCGCGCATCGCACCCTCGCCAGGATAGTCCCTGTCGTTGTAGGCCTCCAGCATTAGATTGCAGCCAACAAGTTCCGCGAGGTTTTCGCGGGTGTCTTCCGAGAGCAATGCTGGAATGCAGAGCGCGGTCCTTGGATCCAATAAGTCACTTTTGTCCACCTTGGCGTTGGCGGTCAAATACACGATGCGGAAGTGAATCTCCGGCTTGTTAGGCCATGCCTCGCCAAAACTCCCTTGCCATTTGTCGCATACAATCACCTCGCCGCCGTACTGCACCTTGAGATCGGCGGGTATCGCTTTTACTGGTATCGTATGCGGCAGGACGATTTCGCCCGTGGCGTCACGATTTCCATAGCCATCGAAAAAACCACCCGCAAAGCCCTGGTCGGAACCCGCACCTTCCAGCGTCTTGAAATCCCAGAACAGGCTGTTGCGCCAAGCTTTGTTCTGGCCATCGGTGTCAGCTTTGCCTTTCTTTTTGAACGTACCGAACACGCGCTCGGGCTGTTTTGAGCCGATTTCGCTAATCTCGAAGCGGGCGCCCTTTTCCTTGTCGTATCTGATCTGAGGGATATCAGACTTTAGCCTGTTTATAAGGTCGAGAACTGCATCATCCGGTTTCACTCCCTGCAGCGATGCCAATGTCGCCTCAGCAAGGTCGCTCAGAGACATCCCACGAGCCTGGTCGGAGTTGACCACGCTCCACAAGTACAAAGTACCGACTATGCGCCGGGCTGTTTCCCGTTCCTCTTCGTCCATTAGGAGCGAGTCCAAGCTCTCCAGGACGTACTGATAGGAGTCATAGCTTGCGCGGAACTGCTGCGCGCGCAGGCCGGTTGCGAGCGTTTTGCTGTTCAGCAAGTCGCTGAGCACAGCCAATCGGGCACTTGCAAGCAGCCCGTCATTCCGCAGTGCCTCGTGCGCGATGTGAATACCCGACCGGGTCGATGGGAGCCCATAGCGATCGTAGCTTTGGGTGACTTTTCGTAGGATGTCGAAGCACCGGGGCTGGAAGGGAAAGATACCGCGGAAGTAGTCTTTCGGCGTCTGTTTCAGGAAGCGGTAGTTGTCCCGGCAGAACTTATAGTATTCCTCAATTTCGATATCCTTGCCCGGCTGAACATCGCGGACACGGAAGCATACGATCTCTCCATAGTCAGAAAGATCCTTGCCCGACAGGAGCTCACGCACGATGAATCGGTCTCCTCGCCCTGAGCCCATCAACTTTTGTGGGCAGTCGCCCTGGCTAGCGACCACGGTAAGAATGTTCATGTGCTCCTCGACGGGCAGGTAGTAAGCCAGGGTTTCGAGGACTTGGACACCCTCTTCGAAAGAGGGCTTGCCTTCGTGGCGCTCTTGCCAGGATCGGAATTCGTCCACGACAAAGACGATTCCCTCATATCCTCCCAGCTTCGTGATCTGCTCATAGATGTGAGCGAACCGCTCGCGGAACGCGCCCTTCAGCTCAATATTGATGCCCTCTTGCCTGGCGATATCTATGATCTCGGCGCCAAACTTTCTGGCACCTTGTTGGGTAACAAATTCCTCAGGAGTCACTTTGTGGGCGGATTTGAAGTGGGCTGCAATTGCTTCCTTAATGAGCGATCCCGCCTGTAGCCGATACCATTCGACCGCGTGTTCTTCGGAGAAAACCGAAAACTTCCCGCGGAGACCGTTTGGGAGCGCCGCATGAATTTCTTTTTCAAATCGCCGCATCAAGCTGTCGGCAGCGCCGGCTTCGCCAGCACCCATCAGGCTAAAGGTTACCGGGAAGAGTTTC
>JBEKYG010000282.1:0-6724 GCA_049511215.1 Acidobacteriota bacterium
AGGAGGTCGAACGCATCGTCCTGTCCGAGTATGGGCCGGCCTGGGTGATCGTGAACGAAAGCTACGAAATCCTCCAGTCGCACGGGGACACAAGTCCGTATTTGCGTCTCGCTCCGGGACGGGCCACGCTGGCACTCCCCAAAATGGCGAGTGAGTCCATTCGGGGCGAGTTGCGAAAGCTCCTCGCGAAAGTAAAGAGCGAGGCGGGCCCGGTCCAGTCGACCATCTTACAGGAGAGCGGGGATGGCGAGATCGGCACCGTCCGGCTGGAAGTGCGTCGCATTACAGCTCCAACGAGTGATGGCCGATGTTTTCTCGTCCTGTTCTTCAGCCGCGCACAGGAGCGGCTCGGCGAGCCACGCGAACCATCGGGAAGCACGACGTCACGCCGCAAATCCAAAGCCGGCTCGGCCGAACTGGAGCGGCTCCGGCAAGGGCTTATCCTGACCGAGCAGCGCCTCCAGTCCATCATCAACGAACGCGACGCGGCCAACGAGGATCTCACCTCCGCGAATGAAGAGATCCAGTCGAGTAACGAGGAACTGCAGAGCATCAACGAAGAACTGGAGACTTCGAAGGAAGAGCTGCAGTCGAGCAATGAGGAGCTGAACACGGTCAACGAGGAGCTACGGAACCGCATTCAGGAATTGGGCAAGCTCAGCGACGATCTTGCGAATCTTCTGAAAAGCGCATCCATGCCGATGCTGATGATCGACAACGAGCTCCGAATCCGGCGGCTCACGACGTCGGCCGAGCGCCTCTTCGGTTTCCAACCCGGCGACATCGGCCGGCCGATCGTGGACATTCAGATGCGGCTCAGCATGGACGACCTGGAACCGAGGGTACGGAGGGTTCTCCAGACATTGAACCCGGAAGAAACGGAGTTGCTGGATCGCCAGGGATGCTGGCACATTCTGCACGTTCGGCCGTATCGGACGGGAGACAACCGGATCGAGGGCGCGGTGCTGGTCCTGGTGGACATCGACCAGGCTCGGCGCGCGCAGATTGCGGCCGACTCGGCGCGCAAGTTCGCCGAGTCGGTCGTCGAGTCGGTGCAAACGCCTCTGCTGGTGCTGCGGAGCGACCTACGGGTTCGAATGGCGAATCGCGCCTTCTTCCAGTCGTACCGTCTGCGGCCCGCCGACGTTGAGAATCAGTTCTTCTATGAGGTGAGCGGGCAACAGTGGAACTTGCCCGGCCTGCAGACTGCTTTAGAGCGGCTCTCCGCTGACCAGGAATCGATCGAACCTCTCGAGTTTGAGCAGGAGTGCCCTGGATCGGGCAGGAGGACGGTCTTGATCCATGCACTCAGGGTCCATCCCGATGACGAAAATCAGATCCTCGTCGCAGCGGAGGACATCACGGCCCAGAAGCGAGCAGAGCGCGTTCTGGTCGAGGAACAGCAACGGCTGCAGCGCAGTGTGCGGGTTGGTGAAACGGCCTTGCACGACAGTGAAGCAGCCTTGCTGCGCACCCGCGAGGAATTGCGCGCGTTAACAGCAGGCCTGCTCAACACCCAGGAGGAAGAGCGCCGCCGCGTGTCCAGGGAGCTGCATGACGACTTGAGCCAAAAGGTGGCCAAGTTGCAGTTTGATGTGGAGACGCTCGAACAACAGCTTCCTCCCGATCTGATGGACGGGAAGAAGCGGCTGCTGGCGATCCGCGATGAAATCGGCACGCTCTCCAATGACCTCCGCAGGATCGCCCACCAGCTTCATCCCGCGAACCTCGATCACCTCGGCCTCGCCGTCGCGATACGCACCTACAGCCAGGAGTTTTCCGAGCGCGAGGGCCTCCCGGTCCAGTTCACGGCGCGTAAAGTGCCGTCGCGAATTCCGCCGGAGGCTGCGAGCTCTCTCTATCGGATCGTTCAGGAGGCTCTGCGCAACGTCGCCAAGCACGCGGGCAAGACGTCGGTTACCATCACGCTGACTGGAGGTTCGAAACAGCTATCCCTGTCCATCCGGGATCATGGCGTTGGGTTTGATCTCCACTCAGTGCGGCACAAAGGCGGACTGGGGCTGATCGGCATGCAGGAACGCGTGCGGCTGGTCCGGGGAGAGTTCTTGCTGGAGACGCTACCCGGCCGCGGCGCTGCCATCATGATCCGAGTACCGCTGAATTGAGGAGTAGATGATATGCGTCCCCGCTTGCTGCTCGCCGACGACCACACCCTGTTGCTTGAGGGCATCCGGCTCATGCTGGAGCCGGAGTTTGAGCTGGTAGGCAGCGTGGAAGATGGCCTGTCGCTTCTGGCCGCGGCGAAGACCTTGAAGCCCGATATTATTCTCCTCGATATTTCCATGCCGGCTCTGAATGGCATCGACGCGGCACGCCGGCTCCGAAAACTGCTGCCTTCGGCCAAGCTGATCTTTCTTACCATGCATGCGGACTCCGATTACGTGGCGGAAGCGTTTCGGGCGGGAGCCATGGGATACCTCTTGAAGCGCGCGGCGGCTTCCGAGCTGAAGATCGCCATCCGCGAGGTGATGAAGGGCCATCATTATGTAAGCCCGCTCGTGACCCGGAACGCCCTGGAGCTGCTGATTTCGTCAGCAAAACCGGGAGGCAAGCCCTCGGACCGCCTGACTCCGCGCCAGCGAGAGGTTCTGCAATTGGTGGCCGAAGGACGGAGCCGCAAGGAAATCGCTTCCATCTTGAACATTTCCGTAAAGACGGTGGAGTTTCATAAGTCGACCCTCTCCCGAGAGCTCAAGTTGCACTCCGTTGCGGATTTCACTCGCTATGCGATCGAGCATCGCATCATTGCCACCGAACGCTCTTCTTAACGCGAGATCCGATCGAAAACGGCATCGTTTCTGACGAGTGTTGGTCCCAGATTGCCAGGCTCCTTTTCCCTGAAAACTAGGTGACTGCCCAGTTCGCATCCAACGAATTAGCGCATATGATTTAAAGACGAATAGGACCAGGAACCAATCCCCTTCCATGCTGTGGATTGGTCTTTAGTATGCAGAAGGAGGCAGTCATGGCCGAAAAGAAAAGTCAGCCTGTCGATTGGGAGGCCATCCTCTCAGGAATCTCCCAAGGGAAAACCGTTAAAGAATACAGCGCAAACCGCAACATCTTCCGGCAGGGAGACCCCGCCGATGCCGTGTTTTTCCTCCGGCGAGGCTCGGTGAAGCTCACAGTCATCTCCAAACAGGGCAAGGAAGCGATTGTTGCTATTCTGAACGCCGGTGAGTTCTTTGGCGAGGGATGCCTTGCAGGCCAGCCGTTGCGCATGGCGTCAGCCAGCGCGACGACAGATTGCACGATTACCCGGATCGAGAGGCAGAAGCTGGCGAGCATGCTCCACGATCAGCATGCCATCTCCGAAGTTTTCGTCTCCCGTCTGCTTTCCCGCAACATCCGATATGAAGCGGATCTAATCGATCAGCTTTTCAACTCAAGTGAAAAGCGTCTGGCCCGGGCTCTCTTGCTGCTTTCTAATTTCGGCAAGGAAAGTAGATCCGAACCTGTGCTTCCCAGAGTCAGTCAGAATGATCTGGCACAAATGGTAGGCACTACCCGGTCGCGAGTCAGTCATTTTATGAATAAGTTCAGGGAGCATGGCTTTATCGATTACGCCGAGAGCGGCGGCTTGACGGTCAACAACAGCCTCCTGGGCGTAGTCCTGCACGACTAGATTCGATGCCCAAAAGCGAACCTATCGCCTACGCTGCCGGCAATGCCATAACTCTCAGCTCTTGCCCAGTCCGCTCGCGAAACTGGGCAAGCTGGAGAAGCGGCAATCACAACAGAGCCGCCGCCGACAACTGCTCCCACAATTCCAAGCAGAATATCGAATCCAATGCCCTCTCCCCCTTCGTTGACAAGCTTGCTGCCGATAAATCCGGCCAGCAAACCCAGAAAGATCCATGCTAGAAATGAAATATCTCTCCTCCTTGTCATTTGTTGTGCGCGCGTGGCGTCGGAAGCCCGCCGGTTGACTGGATGGGCTCCCTGGCCTCGCGGCGAGCTATCGGCAACACAGCTCTCATTTCCTTCGCATGAACGCCGTACTGCCTCGAAGGAAGCGTACGCTACTGCCGGCTCTCATCGTACCCTTCGCGCTAAAGTTTATTCAGTGCACGAGACCACTCATTGGCCTGCTTTTCGGCTTCAGTTTTCGCGATCCCATATCGCTCCTGAATTCGCCTGACCAGTTGATCCTTTTTGCCGCCGATCACCTGCCAGTCATCATTGGTGAGTTTGCCCCAGCGCTCCCGGGCAGAGCCGGTAAACTGTTTCCACTTTCCTTCCACTTGATCCCAATTCATGGTGTTGTCCTTGCTCACGGTTGAGCTTGGCCATTGCAGCCGCATTGGCATGACTATTTATTCCGAATTGAATACAAATTCATGTCCGCCGTCAGCTTGGTTCCCGCCACTGAACTCCTGGTCTCCGTGCCCGTGACAATTTCCCTGTTCGTTACTTCCTTTCCATACAGCTCAGCATTGGCGTCGTTATCGGGCCGGAGGGTAGCGCCGTCCAGCGAGATACCGGCAAAAATGCCTTGGGCGCGAGAATAGGATAGGATCTCCGCGTGCATCTGAAGATCTGTATTGGCCGACGAGGTGCGGCCCACTGGCCCGGCTGCCACGGAAGCATCCGCGCCAAGTGTGAATTTGCTCGAAAGCAATTTTTCAACGCCTCCTGAGTTCATGACGAGCATCACGGCGTCTGTCTCCGAGCCGCCGATCTGAAAACCAAAGCTCCCGCCTTCCACCTTGATGGCTGCCGGTGCGGACCAACCAGTGCCTGAAGCCAGGCGACACATCATGAAGCCCCTGCCGTAGTTGGCTCCCACGATAAAGGCGGCTTTTTTCATTCCCGGAACGATCACGATACACTGGGCACTCTCAAGCAACTCCTTCGGGATGGCTTTATCCGGCGTCGCCATGATCTCTTTCATGACATCGGCTGACGCCTGCAAGCGCGCAGCTGCGTCCTCACCCGCAAACAACATTCCCGCGGACAACACGCCCGCGCCGACGCAGGTAATTCCAAGTCTTCTCAATCTTTGCAGTTTCATAAATTTCTCCTCAGTTTTTGATTCCAATCTCGTTTGACCAGAAGCCAGAAGCCAGAAGTTTTCTGGCTTAGGATTTGAGGCGCACATTGAACGCCTATGCACGGGTCATTCTGGCTTCCGGCTCCTGATTTCCTTGGGTGGCGTCGCCCGCTATACCGCTCCACGTTTCATTTATACCCCGGGGTACATGCAGTGTCAGTTCAGTATTGCTCACAGCCGTGGTCAAGATGGCTCATGGCGGCTTCATTCTGTGACCACGCAATGTGACCACGGCTTGGATTTCGTGTCCGGCCATAATGCGGATGGCGGCTGCTCGGCGCGCTCGGCATCCAACGCGAAGTCTGCCACCTGAAGGTATCTCCGGTTCCGGACCGAATCCTGCATCCGATGCCAAGCGGGTACCTGCGTCGGCGAATATTGCGCCGGCACGCGTAGATTTCCCGACCGCCGTAAATCCGAACTCATGATTCCATTTTTCATCAACTTCCTCACCTGCCTCAGCGCATTCTTCCGTTCCCGTTACAACGTCAGCCTCGAGATCCCTGCCCTCCGTCAGCAGCCGGGTGTACTCAAGCGAAAACAGCCTCACCCTCGGCTGCGAATCCAGGATCGAATATTTTGGATTCTGCGGGAAGCATTTCCGGAATTCTGTCCGTACCGCTACGCGATCCTGGGCGGTGAGGCCAAGTCTGGCGAGGAGGTGACCGATGTGCTGACAACGGACGGCATGACACCCGTGCGCGCAAGCCCTGCAAGTTGTTGGCGGAATGGACTCGCGGAACGTTGGATCGGCAGCTGTCGCAGAGAGCTCTCGATCACCTGATCGTCCTAAACGAGGCTCATTTGCTTCGTCTGATCTGGGATTACATCTCTTATTATCACGCGGCAGAGTCACCTACAAAATGAGGTCGAAGGAAATCGACCTGAGCATCCGGCAACAACCCGAATTAACGCCGCTGCAGAAGCGGGCTCATGAACTGCTTGGATTGCTGCCAGTAAATGGAAAATGAATTTGCGGATATCTTTTGTTAATTCAGCCAAATACTGTCCCAACCCGCGTGGAACTCCGGTCTAACGGACCACTAGAGACGAATCCGGAAAGCCTCTTTTTCGCGATTTCACGGCCCAGAAGTCCTTTGTTTTCAATGTGGTCATTCGCAAGAAACGGCCTTTCCGGATGAGTCTCTAGGAGATCCGAATCAAGTTTTCGCATGGATTTTTCAGAGAATTGGTCCGGGAAGCGGTCACAAATGCATGTTGGCTGCAACTAATCAAGGGTGACTGGAATCGAAGGCGTAATCTTGGCGGCTGAGATTGATTCCCCTGAACCGCTCGCTGAATATGAAACACGCGCCGGCAAACCCAAATAAATCGGATCTCGAACTCGCCACCAACTCCTCAAAGTGCCCTGAATCTCCAAGAAGATCTGCACCGATTCCTGATTCACTTCAATGCTTCAGACGTTCCGGGGCGAGAGTTGAGCGCGAGGATCGAGACCTCACAGCGGAGGTTCTGTCGCTATGATGACGAGCGCCGAGCGCATTCGGGCACTGCAGGAACTTGGCTACAGCCCGCGTGAAGCAACCTTTCTCTGTCTTGCCGCCCTCCATAGCGGGTTCTTTCTGCGGCGGCAATACCTGCGGTTCGTCGAGGCTGAACGCGGCCGGGCCGATGATCAGTTCGTCGCCA
>JBEKYG010000283.1:0-6703 GCA_049511215.1 Acidobacteriota bacterium
TGCTCTGGCGGGATTTGGGGAATGGTCCACGGCGCATTGGAAGTGCGGCTTCCAGCGCGAAGCGCCGACCGCTTTGAGCGGTTCACAAATCAAGCCTCCGGCTTTGCCGGAGGTTTCTGACTCAGGCTTTGGTCTTTTTTCGTTTTTTAAATTGCTTGGCCAAAGCGGGCCCCATGCCATCGTGGCTAAGAGCAATTAGGATCAGCGGAAGATCCTCAACCCTTGCTGCCTCCACGTGCTTTATCGCGTCGGCCAAATTCGGGCCCCTGTCGGTGAGATAAACTCCAAGTTGGTCATCAGGAACAACCAGTATGCCGACATCAATGTTCCCCTCAACGATACTCCTCCTGAGATGGATAAGGTCGATGACTACCAAATCACTTCTCGCGGAGAATTGCACTTCTACACCGATGCAAACGCGAGCCCCATTGATGACCAGACATTTGGTCCAGTCCACAGCTCCTGTCTGCTTCTTTATCCAGCCCTCGGCTCCTTCGAATCGTGCATCTATCATTTTTCTGACAGCAGCACCGCCGTTGGCATCTCTCTCCTCTTTGACCTCAAGAATGAAACCGGTCAGGAGAGCACGAACCTCATCCAAAAGCGGAGCGAGACCAAGCCGCTTTATCCGCTCCAATGCTCCGTTGTATTTTTTCTCACTCGTTATCTTGGGCATAACAGTAGGTGATTCCTATCTGATGCGTCACGATATTGTGGATGGCGTTGCGTGACCAAAGCACAAAAGTTTCAAGAGATCCTTCTCGCGCGAAGTGCTTGAGAGGGTTCGACGAAGACGCTAACCAGTCTGTCATCCGGCACAGGCTTCTCGAAAGGCAAGCACCCACAAAGCCGCTCTCGAATTGGCGCACAGTCGCCAATCTCCGATCCGATCCAAAGGCGGTTGTTTTTTTCCGCTTCTTCGAAGGTGGACCCACCTCCCCCAAATGGATCGAGAACGACGTCACCTTCTTTGCTTGCAATCAGGATGGCACGACGAGGGATAATCGGTTTAAGCTCATTCGAAATGCGTTTCTTAAATTTCGAGTGTCGAACGGGGGAAGTGTCGTCCCAAAAATCCGTGAGATTCAAACCGGCCGGATTCAGTTTGTCACGATGCCCGCCATAGTCTCTCAAATCCTTTCCACAATGTCTGCATTTGGGCACCGGAACGCGGAGCCTGTTGAACTTGAAGCTTTTCCCCTTGACGTAGTAAAGCAACCCATAATGGGCCGGGTACAGGCGGTTACCCCGGGGATAGTTGTTTTTCATTGTGATGGCAATCCAATGCCGAAATTCCAACCACTCATTCAAATAGGCGCCGATCGGAATCAACCATTTTGGAATGTTGTACACGAATAAGCTGCCGCCCGGCTTCAACACCCTTACGCATTCTGCGAGCCACGCTTTGGACCATTGCAGGTAATGATCATCGGGTCGCGCATCGTGAAACCTGGAGGTTCCGTAGTCCTTTCCCACGTTGAAAGGAGGGTCCGCAAAGATCAGATCCACGCTCTCGTTTCTGAGACCGGAAAATAGGAGCATGCAATCACAGTTGAACAGAATGCCCCGCGAGGTGATTAGCGCGGGAGCCAGGGTCAGGCGTTCAGCCGTTTCCCTGATGACGCCGATGCCAAATTTGTCATTCGACCGGTATTTCATAAAATCAAGATTATGCCCCACAGCACGTGGGAATCCACAGCAATAAAAAGAGGCAGGAAAACCCGGGACGCTCTCCTATTTCCGCTCCTTTGACGAGCGGTGACAGCGCATAGCCATCCGGCGGAAATAGGAGAGCGTCCCGGGTTTTCCCGCCGACCCTGCGCGTGAACTTGATCTCGTCTCCGGACAACGTGCCCTTGTACTCGATTCGGATTTCTTGGTCCTGGAATTCCTTATAAGCATTTCCATCTGGGAGCACAAGGATAAAGAGGGAAGGGATTCACTCACTTTCTCGCCTCGGGATCCACTGGAATTTCTCCGGTCTTCCCCGGTGTTCCTGTTGACGCCCCGGAAGGAGGGCGGTAGGATCGCTTTGTCTGTTTCAGACAGGAGGATCACTCGTGGTTCATCTTTTCGGTGCTGCGTTGATCGCCCTCGCCATCATGACCGCTGCACTATCTAACCCACTGGTGCTGACCGCCCGCGCCGCCGAGCCGGCCGCGTTCCAGGCCCCCGCCTCGCCGCGCGCGACCTACAACTTCAACCCCGGTTGGAAATTCATCCGCGAGGATGTGCCCGATGCGGTGAAGCCCGACTTCGACGACACCGCGTGGACAAGCGTCAGCACGCCGCACACTTGGAACGACGTGGATAGCTACCGCTCGTTCATCAGCCACAGCGGCGGCGACCGCAACGCCTTCTCGGGCATCGGCTGGTATCGCAAACACTTCAAGCTCCCCGCCAGCGCGCAGGACGGCAAAGTCTTCCTCGAATTCGAGGGCCTCAAGCAGGCGGGCCGGTTTTTCGTCAACGGCCAGCCCGCCGGCAAATTCGAGAATGGCATCACGGCCTGCGGACTGGACATCACCAGCCTTGTCCGCTTCGGCGACGCGGACAACGTCCTCGCCGTGAAGGTGGACAACAGCAACGACTACAAGGAGGAGTCCACCGGCATCGATTACCAGTGGATGGGCCGCGCCTTCAACCCCAACTTCGGAGGTCTCAACCACAACGTCTGGCTGGACGTCACGGGCAAGATTTACCAAACCCTCCCGCTCTACGAAAATCTCCGGACCACCGGCGTCTATGTTTACGCCCGGAACATCGATCTGAAAGCCCGCACCGCCGAGATCAACATCGAGGCGCAGGTGCGCAACGAGTCTGGCGATTTCGCCGCGATCTCCCTCTCCGCCGCCGTGGTGGACGCTGCCGGCGTGGTGCGCGCCAGGTTCGACGGCACCACCTCCGAACTCGTCCAGGGCCAGACCGAGACCTTCACCGCCTCCGGCCCGCTCGCAGGAGCGCATTTCTGGGACGTGGACGACCCCTATCTCTACGACGTGTATTCCATTCTAAGCGTGGGTGGAAAAGTCGTCGACGTGAACAAAGTCCGCACCGGCTTCCGCAAAACCGACTTCAAGGGTGGCGCCGGCACCGGCGGCGTTTACCTCAACGGCAAATTCATCTGGCTCACCGGCTACGCCCAGCGTTCCGTCAACGACTGGGCCGGTCTCGGCCAGGCCTACCCGGACTGGATGCACGACTACAACGCGCGGCTCGTGCGCGCCAGCAACGCCAATTACGTCCGCTGGATGCACATCTCGCCCCAGGCCGCCGACGTGCGCGCCTGCGATCGTTTCGGCATCGTGCAAGTCTGCCCCGCCGGCGACAGGGAGTTCGACCCCGTCAACGACAGCCGGCTGAAACCGGAGGTCGCCGTGCGCCAGTGGGAGCAGCGCGCCGAGGTCATGCGCGCGACGATGATTTACTTCCGCAACAGCCCGAGCATTCTCTTCTGGGAGGCCGGCAACCAGGTCGTCACCGTCCCGCACATGGAAGAAATGGTCGCCCTCCGGAAAAAATGGGACCCCAGCGGCGGCCGGGTCATGGGCACGCGGCACGGCGATGACAACGCCGCCGCCGCCGCCCTGACCCCAGTGTCCGAGTATTACGGCGTGATGATCGGCCAGGACCCCCGGACCGATGAACTCGCCACGCCCACCGCGGTCTTTCGCGGCTACAGCGCCGAACGCCGCGATCGCGCGCCCCTCATCGAGACCGAGGATTTGCGCGACGAGGCCCTGCGTAGCATCTGGGATGATTTTTCGCCGCCGCATTTCGGCTTCAAGAAAGGCCCCGACGACACCTGGAATTGGAACTCAGAGACATTCGCCCTCCAGGCCGCCCGCCGCTACTACGCTTACACCAGCAACCGGATCGACAATCCCGACCCCGCCCATTCGAAATGGTCCGCCTACGCTTCGATCTATTGGGCGGACTCCAACGCTGATGGCCGCCAGCAAAGCAGCACCGTCCTGCGCGTGAGCGGCAAGGTGGACGGGATGCGGCTGCCCAAAGAAGCGTTTTATATTTACCGCGTGATGCAGAACGCCCAGCCGGACCTCCACATCATCGGCCACTGGACCTATCCCGCCAACACGAAGAAAACGATGTATGTCGCCGCCAACGGGTGCGACACCGTCGAGCTGTTCGTCAACGGCCAGTCGCTCGGCAAAAACACCGCCCCGGCCGATGGCTACATTTACGCCTTCCCGGATGTCGTCTTCGCGCCAGGTGCGATCAAGGCTGTCGCCACCAAAGGCGGCAAGGTTGTGGCGCAGCAGGAAATCAAAACCGCCGGTGAGCCGAAGGCCCTCAAACTCACCGCGCATGCCGGCCCGGCCGGTTTGCAAGCCGACGGCGCAGATGTGGCCTTCATCGACTTTGAGGTGGTAGACGCGCAGGGCAATCGCTGCCCGACCGACGAAGCGCGCGTGGACTTTGCGGTGCAAGGCCCGGTCATCTGGCGCGGCGGACTCAACAGTGCGCTCGAGAATTCGACGAACAACCTCTACCTCAACACCGAGTGCGGCATCAACCGCGTGGCCATTCGCTCGACGCTCACGCCCGGCGCAATCACCGTGACCGCCACGCGCGCGGGACTCACCCCCGCCACCGTAAAGACCGAATCGAAGCCCGTGGAAATCATCGGCGGTCTCATGCGTGCTCTGCCGCCGACGCTGCCTGGTCCGCGAGGCGCCAGGCGGTAAACCCTTCCCATGAGAACTCCTCCCCATTCAACCATGACCCTTCACCGCCCTGAAGCCCTGGCTACCTAGGGTTGATTCCTTGTTTCTATCATAGACATTTCCGTTAAAGTCAATGCTGTAGGTTCGTCTGCTATTCTGTTCCGAGGAAGTCCACCAGTAGATAATAACTGAATATGGGTTCCAAAGAGGGGACTCTTTGTCTGGCTTTGTAGTATACGAAGCGCGGGCGTTGATAGGGTCCCATACTCCTCCACAATTGGTTCCGTGACGGGTCATGGAGCGGACGACTTCCTCTGCAGTAGGAAGTCGCCAGATGTCCTGCGGGGTGCTCGCGATGGACTTCCCATCCGCCGTGAGATACCGGCACACTTTTTGAGCCTCTTCCCAGGTGGGGCCGCGCCATTGGGTCACCCAGATTCTGTCATTGGGATCTGGGCTGGGCCAGCCCGGGCCTTCCGGCGCCCAGATCAGCTTCACGCCGTTTCCCTCGACAATCCTCAGACCACGGTTGCCATCATCGATGCGGCCCGCGATGCGCGTGACTGGCTCGATTCCAAATCCGACCGCCACAACTAGAGGAAGAAGAATGCTGATCTTGTACGCAAGGCTTACGCGTGTGGGACGGCCTACCCAGAAAAGTATTCCGAGGAGAAGAGGGGGTAGGGTCACCGGCAGCAAACCCAACACGACACTGACGTTCAGGACCGTGCGCGTCATATAAATCCAGATGCAAAAGCCTATGACGAACAGCTCGTAGAGGCTTCCTCCCACTCTGGGCCAGCGGAGAGGGATCACGGAGAGCACCAGAAAGATCAGCATCAGGGTGAGATACTTGGCCGTACATACCAGATTTTGACCCAGGGACTGAAAGTACCACCCTTCGTGAAAGCTCTCGAAGCTGCCAAAAAAAGCCCACAAGCTCGAGATGATTGTGGAAATTCCTACCGCAGTCCAGCCCAAGATCGAGGCTCTGTTCATAGCCGGTCTCCTTAGGAATTTTGACTTTGTTGCATACGGCCCCAAGGAGGCTCACGGCATGCAATACTCATTTTCAAAACAGCCGCCTGTCTCACTTCGCCGTAGTATTGCCGCGGTGATTCTATTGAGCCTCCACGACGAATAACAACTTCTCCCGTCGCAGCGCCGGGTCCCCAAAAACAATAGTCGTTGTCCGGCCTCTCTAAATCATAGCTATGGTCTGCCCTGATTTTACACCCGAAATGCAGCCTCACTCGCCCGTTCTGGGAAGTTACGGCTCCATCGCTCTCGGCCACTTGGACGTACGGTCGACAAACCGGACAAGTTGGATTGCGGTCCAGACACGGCCTTAGGGGACATTGGGCAGCGGCCACCGTGCACCAGCGCACATATCCCAGATCGGGACTCCGTGGGGATCGGGGTGTCAGCGCGCGGATACGTTGTTTGCGTTCGCGGCGAAGATATATATTAATAGGATGCACGGTAGAGACGGTGGTTGAAATTGATTGGTCGGATGAAAATAAGCAAATGCTTTTTCCTGTTGGGGAGATCATACGACGGATCGCTGATAAGAGTATGCGGAATTCTTACTCCATGCAGGCAAGCGGGCGAATTTTGAGCTGGGATTGGAGATAAAAGGAGTTGAAACGGGCCGGAGAGGCGCCCGGCGAGCACGCCGGGCGCCTCTCCGGCCCGTTTCAGGCGCGCACGCAAGCATACCTCTCCCTGTGCGGCGCCCGCTGACTGGCGCAGTCGAGCATTCCGGGGAGTGCCCCGAACCTATTGGGTGAGTTCCAACCGCTCATCGAGGTCGTCGAAGGCAATAACCTCAGGGCGATAGTGTATAGATCTCTCGGCCGCTCGGGGCGGTCCCACCGTTTGAGGTGGTGCAGGATTCTCTCGGTGACGGGGGCGGTGTCGATCAGGCTGATGATCTTGAGCGGGCCGCCGCAACGCGGGCAAATCAGAGGGTCCGCTTCGTACACCTTACTTGATAAGCCGCGCCCAGGGGCGTC
>JBEKYG010000284.1:0-6696 GCA_049511215.1 Acidobacteriota bacterium
GGTGTTGCCCTGGATCAGATCGGGATTCAAGGTGGCGCTGAAGGCGATACGTGCGGCGTCGGGAGACCAAGAGTACGAGCCCACGGTGAAGTCCTTGCCGCGCGTTCGCTGTTTTCCGGCAACGGGAGCCTGGAGTGCCTCGGCAACATCGAAGGTCCAGAGGTGCGCATGGGCGTACTCCTTGCGCACGACCGTAAACTCCCCGAGGTAGTCCTTGCGATCCTTCATGAATTGCGGCTCCGGATCGGTAGCGACAAACGCGATGCTCTTCCCGTCGGGAGACCACGCGAGGGAGTTGACGGCGGAATCGGACTTGGTCAGCTGCACAGCCTCGCCTCCATCCGGACGGATGGCGAAGATCTGCTCCTTACCGCCGTTACGGCTGCTGGTAAACGCGAGCCAACGGCCGTCCGGCGACCATGAGGGGCCGGCAGAGGACTTGTCGCCACGGGTCAGCTGTTGAAGCGCCCCGCTGGTCGTGTCGGCCAGCCAGATCTGCGAAACAAAGGCATCCTGCTTGAAGTCAGTCTCGGAAACGACGTAGGCGACCCATTTGCCGTCGGGTGAAATCTGCGTGCCCCGCAGCGATTTGACCATCAGAAGATCATCGACCGCCGGCACCCGCGGGGTACTATCCGCAAATATAAGGGGAACTCCCAGCAGAAGTAACAACACGATGCGCTTGGCCATAACCTGATACCTCCAAGAAAATACCGTCGCAATGAACGGCAACGATGAGTACTGACAAACAGCCACAATGACCCTGTTTGTACAACTTGCACGAATCCTTTGCCAGGAGGAAGGGATTTTTGCCGCCAAGTCTCCAAGACTCCAAGGCGCCAAGGATTTTAGTCCTAGATTTTTGGGCGTCTTGGAGCCTTTGCGTCCTGGTGTTAAATTTTGAATTCCGCAATTACTTCGGTCGTCGCCAAAGCAAGGCTCCGAGTACGATCCACCCTCCCAACGAGAGGTACTCCCACAGGCGAAAGCTGCCCGGAATGAATGGAAGCAGTTTCAGCAGCAGGAGCGCGATCGCAACCAGCGCGCCGATACCGGCAATTGCAATCTCCTTTCGCTTCTCGGGAACGCTGCCAGGCGCACTGCCGCGCCAGAAAATGAAGGCGACGCAGGTAACCAGCCATCCCAGCACCGAGCATAAGGAACCCACCTCCGTCACCGGAATGAGAATCGATTCGCCGAGCAAGGCGCCCGCAACCGTCGCCGCGCCGCAAAAAAACACCGCATGATGGGGCGATTGAAAGCGCGGGTGAATCTTCCCCATTCGAGATGAAATCATCCCGCGCCGGCCAAGAGCGAAGATCAGCCGCGACGCCGTGAGGAAGTTGGCATTGAAGATCTTCAACAAAGACAGCAGTGCCGCGAGGATGATCACGCGGACGACAAGATCCGACCCGAAGGCGCGTCTGAAAGCGATGGCGGTGGCAAAACGCTCGGTGCTCAGGGTTTGCCAGGGAACCAGGGCTGCCACGACGCCGATGATAACAACGTAGAAGGCGGTTCCGGTCCCAAGCCCGAGAAAGATAGCGCGCATGAATCCGAGCGGGTTGAAACCCTCTCGGGCCTCCTCGGAGCATTTCGGCACGGATTCAAATCCGGTAAGGAAAAACGGCACGATTTGCAGGACCATCACGATCGAGAGCAGCGCACCGCTCCATCCATTTCCCAGGCTGTGGCTGAAAAAAGGCCGTAGATTCTCGACACGGTCCCGCGTCAACCCCATCACCGTGAACACCCCGAAGAGTGCCAGCAACGCAAAAGTGGTCAGGTTCTGGAAACGTGCGCTCAGCCTGATCCCGCGGTAATTCAAAACGATGACCAGCGCCGTCGTCAGGAGTCCAAGGATCAGCATCGGGAGGTAGACCGGCACTCCGCCAACGCGGTAGATAATGTTCGTCTGGAGAGCCGGCAGAAGATAGGAAATGATTTTGCCGATGGCGACCGCCTCCCACGGGCAGACGATCAGGTAAGCGAGAGTCATGAGCCAGCCGGCGAAAAACCCGACCGAAGTAGGAAAGACGGTGGTAGCATAGGCTAGCTCGCTCGCAGCATCCGGGATTGCGCGGACGAACTTGCCGTAAACGAACGCGATCGGCAATAGAGCCAGGCCGCCGAGCAGGAATCCTAACATCGCGCCGCCGGGACCTCCACGACCGAGCCAGTCGTCGATCACGATCAGCCATCCCACACCCACCATGGTGCCGAAGGCGAGCGTGAAGTACTCTGTGGTGCGCAAGGTGCGCGCAAGGGCAGTCTCCGCTTTTGTTGTGGAAGGAGTCGACACCTTTCCTCCATGTGCAGTGCGGCTTGTCTATCTTCGAATCGCCGTATAATACGCCGAATGGTATCGAATCGGCGTCGTATCTATTATATTCTGCGATTCAGACAGTGGAAAAATCCTTTCCTTCATGGAAAGGATTTTTGCCGCCAAGACTCCAAGGCGCCAAGAGTCTTAATCTTTACTTAAATTCGAGATTCGAAATTCGAAATTCCAAAATCTCGAATCTCGAATCGCCGATTTTTTGGCGTCTTGGTGTTAGATTTGGGCAGCGGCCATGCAGCTTCGTGTTATTCGTGGCTGCTTTTTTTCTGGTAGTGTCTGAATCACAGTTGGCGGGATATCAAGGGCTGCGCCCTTGCGCGACATGATCTGGAATGAGGCGCCATGGTTGAAGCGAAGACCGATGCAAAACCGCTGGCCTTGCTGATTCCCGGCCTCGACGGCACGGGCAAGCTTTTTTCTTTTCAACTGGAGGCATTGGCGCGTAAATATCGGGTCTGCGCCTGGTCCTACCAGGCCGGCGCGGATTTCGATTTGGCCGATCTTACCGGCAAGTTGGCCTCAGCAACCGCGAGTGAGGCGCCAGGCTCCATCCTGGTTGTCGGCGAGTCCTTCGGCGGGCTTGTTGCACTTGATTACGTGTTGCGCTACCCGGACCCTGTGCGACGCCTGATCTTAGTGAATACTTTTCCTTATTACCGCTGGCGGCTGCGCCTTCGCCTGGCAGAGGCACTGACACCGCTTTTGGAAGTTAAGTTCGCTCGGCAAGTGAGGCATTTCATCATCGACCGGGTTCTGCGAAGCGAAGGAATTCCGCCGGACGGACGCCTTCAATTTCACGAGGCCATCAAGCAGGTCGATCCGATAGGCTATCGGCGGCGCCTGCAGCTGATCCGGGAAACCGACTTGAGGCCAAGGCTGGGCGAGATTGCCGTCCCGACGGTGCTGCTCGCTTCCGCGCGCGACAAACTTGTGCCGTCTATCCCGGAGGCGTATTTCATGGCCTCGCGGATCCCTCGCTCAAGAGTGCACGAGTTTCCGAAGGCAGGCCACGCCTTGATGCTGACCCCGGGCATCTCCCTGGCAAACTACGAGGCGGAAAGCTTCCCGACCTCCGAACCCGGACATCCAACCTCCGACCTTTCCGGCGGACGTTTCAGCTCATAAATCTGCAGGGATTCGCACGGCGAGAGAATTGACTGCTTCGAAAATAGAAGGAGAAAACCTAAAATGTCGGTATCGGTATCGGGATCGCAATCGCAGTCGCAGTCGGTCTTGCTAGTCCCCCAAAGCCGATAGCGATAGCGATTGCGACCCCGATACCGATGATCGCTTCCCAGAGGGAGCATAGCCTTTTCATGCGTCCTCGGGTGCGCCTCGGCGCATGGGCTACTGTTCCCAATTTCGCCGCTAGTTCTGCGACTTTGCCGGGGCCGTGGAAACAGCTTGCAACATCACCATAAAACATCTAGCTTATGCGGCATATCAAGGAGATCGATATGAAGTTACTCTCATTCGCATCGGCGCTCTTGCTGTTTGTCCTGGCGTTGGCGGGCTGCGGAGGATCCGGTTCGACCACGGCCCAGAAGACACCTGCGGCGACATTCGCCGATATCGATGGCAACGCGATCCTGGAGCACGTTAAGCTACTTTCTTCCGACGAGTTTCAAGGCCGCTTCCCGGGCACAAAAGGGGAGGACTTCAGCGTGGCCTATATCGCGGATCAGTTCCGAAAGGCCGGGCTGAAGCCGGGCAACCCCGACAAAACCTGGATTCAAAACGTTCCGCTTGTCGGCATCACGCCTGATCCAAACGTCACGCTCACCTTCAATAAGGGAGGCAAGGAACAAAAGCTCAAGTTCAAGGACGATTTCGTCGCATGGACCAAGCATGTGGCCGATACCGCGGAACTCAAGGATTCGGAACTGGTCTTTGTGGGTTACGGAGTGCAGGCGCCGGAGTTCTCCTGGGACGACTACAAAGGAGCTGATCTGAAGGGAAAGACACTGGTCATGCTGATCGGTGACCCTCCCGTGCCGGATCCTGCCGATCCGACGAAGCTCGACGACAGCGTGTTCGGCGGCCGGGCCATGACCTATTATGGGCGCTGGACCTACAAATATGAAATCGGCGCCAAAATGGGCGCGGCCGGCGTGCTGATCGTCCATGAAACCGAACCGGCAGGCTACCCCTTTGCGGTAGTCCAGAACAAGAGCAGCGAGCAATTCGACCTGATCGCGGAGGACAAGAACATGTCCCGCGTTTCGGTCGAGGGCTGGATCAGTCTCGATCAGGCCAAGAAGCTGTTCGCGCTGGCTGGCAAGGATTTTGACGCGCTCAAAAAACAGGCAGTCTCTCGCGCCTTCAGGCCGGTGCCTTTCGGAGTCAATGCTTCGATGGCGCTGAACAACAAGGTGCGGACCATCCAGTCGCGCAATGTGGTCGGCAAGCTCGAAGGCAGCGATCGGAACCTGAAAGGTGAGTACGTCATCTACACAGCGCACTGGGACCACCTCGGCATCGGACCCGAAGTGAACGGCGACAAGATCTATCATGGCGCACAGGACAACGCGACCGGCATCGGCGGCCTCATTGAGCTGGCGCGCGCCTTCGGCAAGCTGTCCCCGCAACCCAGTCGTTCGATTCTGTTCATCGCGGTAACGGCTGAGGAGCAAGGACTGCTCGGTTCCCAGTACTATTCCGAAAAGCCGCTATACCCGCTGGCCAATACCCTCGCCGACATCAATATGGACGTGCTCAACGTGTACGGGAAAACCAAGGACGTCACCATCGTGGGCCTCGGGAACTCCGAGCTCGACGATTACGCCGAGAAGGTCGCGGCCGAGCAGGGACGCGTCATCAAGCCTGATCCCACGCCGGAAAAGGGTTCATTCTATCGATCGGATCACTTCCCCTTTGCCAAGCAGGGCGTTCCTGCCCTCGCCAGCGGCAGCGGGATCGACTTCATCGGAAAGCCCGCGGACTACGGAATTAAGGTCAGGGCTGAGTTCACCGCGAATATTTATCACAAGCCCGCGGACATGGTGCGTCCCGACTGGGATATGAGCGGCGCGGTTCAGGATCTGCAGTTTTATGGCCTGATCGGTTTTTACGTGGCGCAGGCGGACAAGTATCCAGGGTGGAAGGCAGCCGGCAGTGAATTCAAGGCTCGGCGCGAAGCCCAGTTGAAGAAGCGTTAAAACAATTCGAAATTCGAGATTCGAAATTCGAGATTCGAAATTCGAGATTCGAAATTCGAGATTCGAAATTCGAGATTGGTGATTTCGAATCTCGAATCTCGAATTTCCTGTCGCAGGAATTTGGTTTTCCGCAGGAGGACGCTTAACTAGCCGAGCCTGACAGTTTTTCCTCAACGCTGCGCACCTTGTCTTCCATGGTTTGTTCGCGATCAATCCTGGTGCCCAACCTGAGGGAAGAACTGATCCGCGGCACTCCCATCGCGTGCAACGCCTGGTGGCAATCCTTGACTGCTGCCATCACGTCGTCCCACTCACCCTCGATGTTAGTACCATAGGCATGGAGTCTCACCTTCAACCCAGCCTGCTTCAGGATGCGTTCGCATTCGGCAACATAGCGGCCAAGGCGCACGCCGACACCGAGGGGCACAACGCATAGATCAGCGATCACTTTCATTCAACCTGCTCCTCCCCGGTCTTAAGCGCTCATAACATCAAAAGTGGACGGCTATGCCCGTACCGAGCAACCACGAGCTATTCCATCCCGTACGTCCGGGCAAACCGGTGAGGTTTGGCATATGCGCAGTCAGACGCGTCGCCTCGAGGACCCAATATAGGCCCTCTTTCACCTTAATCTCGGTGCCGCCACCGTAGTTCACCGCAAAGCCGCCTTGCGTTCCGGTGAAATTTCCCGAGAAGGACCAGATCACAGCACCAAGTCCCCCCTTGGCATAGAAGTCGAACGGTCCCTTGGTCTTGGTTACCTTAAATCCCTGGAGTTCAGTGATCAAGCGCATATTGAAGCCGTTCTGCGAAGCCCCTCCGAAGAAGCCCATCTGCTGGAACAGCCCGAACTTTTCAGTGATGTTGTAAATGATGGCGTAGCCTCCGCCATTTGTATTGGCTTTCTCGATATCGAAAATGGATGGATCCCCAGAGTTGAACGTGAAACCCTGTATCCGCTGGTAGAGTCCCTGAATCTCTTGTTTGGTGTCCTGAGCCAGACAAATCCCGCTGCCGCAAAGCCAGATTGCTACGATCAAGAATCGCTTCATGGAACCTCCTCTTTCTTTATGCCTTCTCCTGGATGACTGCCTTGATAATAGCCCACCGGGAGTCTGGGTGGGGCGCTTTCTTTGACGCCCGATTCACCTGTTTTTCCCTCGGCTGTCCCGAGCCACCTCAGTATTAGAGTCCGGA
>JBEKYG010000285.1:0-6689 GCA_049511215.1 Acidobacteriota bacterium
CGGTTGCGCAGATCCGCGCCCACAACGGCGCCAACGCTCCGATTGCCGACGACCGCGAAGGGCCCGGCATAGATATCCTTGCTCATGCTCGCCAGGACCGCCGGACTCACTCCCGCGACATTTTTCAGCGCGTCCAGCGAGCCGACGATTCCGCCACGGGGTTTGTCGCGATATTCAATCATGGCGGCCGCCAAGTCACGATAGTGCTTCTGCACTTCCTCGGCTGTCTTGTTTTGGCTCTTCAGGTTATCCGGATCGGCGTCAAGGAGCGATTTCGCGACGGTATCCTGTCCAACGTTGTTAAAGTCGGCCAGTTTAGTGTTGACGCGCTCTGGATCGAAAGTCTGCCGCAGCAGCCCTTCCAAGGCCTTTCGACCCTCGTCCACGTTCTGCCCGGATCCAAAGACCGTTTCCATACGAACCATCACGGCGTTTTCGGCCAGATTGCCCATGCGCTGGATGACGGTCGCGCCCACCGTCTCCGGCTTTAAGGCCCTGCGAATAAGATCCACATTGGGGGCGTCCCTAAACTTGAGATTGACCACGGTGCCGCCCTTGAAATCGATCCCCAGTGCAAACCCGCCATGAATATTGCCGTGGTAAAACCAGCCAATTATGCCCAGCGCGAGCAGAGCCCACGACAGTCCGAAGAAGTGCCACTTATACTTCAGCCAGTCGATTGAGACATTCTTAAGGATTTCCACTCACGACTCCCACTTGTCATCGGAGCGCCAGGAAATACTGCCGACCGGCTGCACTTTCCTCGCCGGTTCGTTGGACCCCGTTGCGCTCCTCAAGTTCCTTTAAATTGATAATGACTCCACTTTTCTCCGGCTCAGCGTCAAGTCGAACAGCCGATGCGAAACGTAGATCGCCGTGAACATGTTCGCCAGCAAGCCCACCGTCAGCGTGATGGCAAACCCCTTGATGGGTCCGGTGCCGAATTGAAACAGGAGTAAAGCCGCGATCAGAGATGTCGAATGGGTATCGAAAATCGTCCAGAACACCTTGCCGAATCCCGTGTCGACGGCGGCGCGCACGGTTTTCCCCGAGCGCAACTCTTCGCGGATTCTCTCAAAAATCAGGATGTTCGAATCCACCGCCATACCAATGGTCAGGATGACTCCAGCAATGCCCGGGAGGGTCAGCGTAGCACCCACCGCGCCCATAAAGCCCAGGAGGATGAAGAGGTTGCCAAACAGGCACCACACGGCGTTCAAGCCGGCATGTTTGTAATACACGACCATGCCGATCATCACGAGGCCAAAACCGATGATGGCGGCAGTAACGCCGGCTCGGATCGAATCGTTGCCCAGCGAGGCGCCGACCACGGTTTCTTCCGCTATCTTAAGCGAAGCCGGGAGGGCTCCTGAACGCAGCAGCAGAGCCAGATCCTCGGCCTCCTGGACCGTGAAACTGCCAGTGATTTGCCCTTCAGAGCTGATGACACCTTGGATCGTGGGCGCTGAATACACCGAATTATCCAGCACGATCGCCAACTTATCCCCGATGTGCTCTCCCGTAGCTCGCTTGAAGGCTTCAGCACCGGCAGCGTTGAGGAAGAAATCGATATTGGGGCGACCGGTATTGTCCGTGCCGCGCCGAGCGTTCTTCAGGTCCTTGCCGGTGATCGTCGGCACTGCGTTGACGACCAGATATGTGACTGTTCCCGGCTCGTTGTGTTCGTCCCGGAACGGCATGATCCGATAGCCCTCGGGTATCTTGCCGCCATTGGCCTGGACAGCGCTGTCGATGCTGATATACGGGCCGCCGTTGTCCTTTTTCACCATGCACAACGTCAGCTGGGCTGTATCTTGAATTATGCCCTTGACACGGTCAAAATCATCGATCCCCGGCAGTTCCACGATGAGTTCATCCGCCACTTGACTACCGCCCCCGCCATAGATTTGGATCGTCGGCTCTGTAACCCCGAGCGAATTCACGCGGCGCTCGATAGTATCCTTAGCCTGTTGTACCGTCGACTCCTGCATCTGGCGAACGATCGACGCCATCAGCGAAAGTGAGTAATCCGTCTTGTTGCCGGTTGTCTTGCTGTGGATGGTGTATTTGCGGTTGTACAGTTGGTTCAGATAGTCGAAGGCATCCTTGGTCTGTGCCGAATCGATCCCTGTGATGTCGACCTCAAGCCCGTTGCCTCTCTTGGAGGCATCAAAAGTAATTTTCTTGTCCTTGAGATCATTCGCGATACGTTGCGCATCTTGATCCAATTCCTGATTCAAGGCGTCGGCGGTCACGACCTGCAGTACGAGGTGCATACCGCCCTTGAGGTCTAACCCCAGGTTGATGCGCGAAAACCACCTGGCTCCGGTGCCCCACTCCGGACTCGCGAACAAATAGAGAGAGACCACCATGATCGCGACTATAAACAGGAACTTCCATCTGAGATTCTTTTGCATGAGCGTACCTAACCTTGGAGTTTACCGAGCCTTTGCCAAGCAATCGAGTTTGGCGGTAAGGGCTCGCGCTAACTGCTTTGAGGAGTCTCCTCAGGTGACTGTAGTCCCGCGATCGCGCTCTTGGCGATCTCTATTTTCACCTGATCGCTGATCTTGAGAATCAACGTCTTCTCTTTCACGCCGGCAACCACGCCATAGATGCCCGAATTGGTGATGACCTTGTCGCCGTTCCGGAGCACGCCGATCATGGATTCGAGTTTCTTCTGTCTCTTCCTCATGGGCATAAAAATAAGAAGATAAAATATAACGGCAATAATTAGGATGGGCGCGAACTGAAGCAACAGGTTCGCAGTATCCGCCTGCTGCGCCAACGTTAGCAGTTGCATTTTGCTAATGAGTACCTCCCAGTACCTTTCAACTTCCTAGGATCCATTATGGAGGATGATCGGGTTGGACCTGAGATCGCTTCCGAGCGTGGAGTGAAACCGCTGGGGCCGATGAACTCAGCCAGGTCGTTTCTCCAGTGCCTCCAGCCACTTGCCAAAGGAACTCGATTGGATAGAATCTCGTATCTTCCTCATCATGTCAAGATAAAAGGATACATTGTGCATGGTGTTGAGCGTAGCGGACAGGTATTCCCCGGCCATGAACAAATGCCTCAAATAGGCGCGGGAATATCGACGACACGTCGGGCAGGAACACGCCGGATCCAGCGGCCTCACATCATCCGCATATGCGGCGTTTTTGATGAGAATCCGACCCTCACTCGTGAACAAACATCCATTGCGGGCGTTTCGCGTAGGTAGGACGCAGTCGAACATGTCTATTCCCAGCGCGACGCATCGAAGCAGATCCTCCGGCGTGCCGACTCCCATAAGGTAACGCGGCTGGTTCCAAGGTAGAAGCGGAACCGTGCCCGCCAGGACTTCCAGCATGACGTCTTTTGGCTCCCCGACACTCAGCCCTCCGATGGCGAAGCCATCAAAGTCCAGTTCCAAAAGCGCCTGCACGGATTTCTGGCGCAAATCAGGGTAGACGCTCCCTTGCACGATGCCGAATAGTCCTCCGGGTACGGCCGCCTCACTCCGCCAGCGCTCGCGGCAACGAGCGGCCCAACGCATCGAAAGCTCCATGGATTTTTCCGCGTCAGCGCGGCCGCAAGGATAGGGAGTGCATTCATCAAACACCATTGCGATGTCAGGTCTCAGAGCCAGCTGGACTTCCATGACCTTTTCGGGACTCAGAAAATGCCGGCTGCCGTCGAGATGCGACTGGAAATATACACCCTCCTGAGCAAGCCGCCGCAGTTCCCGGTGACTGAAAACCTGAAACCCTCCCGAATCGGTCAATATTGCCCGCTCCCACGACATGAAGCGGTGCAACCCGCCTGCGCGGGCGATGCGTTCATGCCCCGGCCGCAGATAGAGATGGTAGGCGTTCGACAGAAGCATCCGGCAAGCCGCTTCCTCGAGCCACTCGTGAGGGAGGGCCTTTACAGTAGCCGCAGTCCCTACCGGCATGAATACCGGTGTTTCGATATCGCCGTGCGCTGTGTGCAGAACCCCCAGGCGAGCCGAGGAACCGCTATCCTTGCAGACAACCTCAAAACCAAAACCCATTTATCGACCTCCGACCTCCGCCGACCTCGGGCCTCCGACAATTGCAATTTTCGGAGGTCGTGCTCTAAAAGCCAAATTAAAAACACCTGGTATGCCGTGAGCCCAAAAAGAAATCCATACTCTAACACTAGAGTGCAGCACTCCCCAATCAGCTTCATCCTGAACTGCAATTCAGACACTGCAAAAAAGCAGCCACGAATAAAACGAAGAACACGAATTGGAAGTCGAAGATCGGAAGTCGGAAGTCTGTTATATTGGGCTCATGAAGATCGGCATCGTTGGCGCCCGCCTCGCAGGCTCCTATTCTGCCCTGATACTATCTCGATTACGGCACCAGGTGTTGATGTTTGATCCATCCACCGAATGGGAAAAGCCGTGTGGAGGGGGCATGACGGCGAAGGCCCTGCTCACGATGCCGTGGCTTCGGGATCAAGAGGTTCCTCACACTGTGATCCGGACGGTCGAGCTCGACACGCTCGATGGTTGTTGTGCTTCAGTAACCCTCAGCCAGCCGATTCATGTCTTCTCTCGATCGGATCTGGACGCTGCCTTACGCAGCGCGGCAATTCAGGCCGGCACCCGATTCTTTCCGGAACGTGCCGTAAGCATTTCGCCATACCGGAATGGCTGGTCGATTACGACGTCCGCGGGAGCCTGCCATGAGGTTGATTTTCTCGTTGGCGCCGACGGAGCGAGAAGTTCGGTTCGCGCACAGGTGTCCGGCAAGTTTGCCTCCGGCGATCTCGCACTTGCTCTCGGCCATTATCTGCCGGGTTCCCATCACCCGAATAAAGTGGTCATCGTATTTCAGGAAGCCGGTTTCCACGGTTATTTGTGGTCATTTCCACGGGTAGACCACGCTTCCACCGGCATTGTTCATCGCTTACGGGGGGTCAGGGCAGCGGACCTGCATCGACGGGTCAGGGAGTTTATTTCGTCGCGCTACCCAGGCATTTCTCCCTGCGAGAGCAGCTTTTTTGCGGCTTGCGTGCCGTGCCTCACTCGCAGGACTCTGCTCAGCCAGCGCACTTGCGGCTGCAATTGGGCGCTTCTCGGCGATGCCGCAGGCTTCGTCGACGCCATTACATCGGAAGGCATGTACTTTGCCCTCCGTTCCGCGGAACTCCTGGGGGACTCCCTCCGGAGCGGTGACCCGCTGACCTATGACCAGCGGTGGAGACGGGATTTTGGTTCCCATCTCGAGCGGGCGGCCGCCTGGCACGACAAATTCTATGCCCGCTCTCTCTTGATGCGTCCATTCACGCACCGAGCCGTGCGCATGATTCGAAGCAGCAAAACCGTCCGGGGCATCACCGATGGCCTGATCTCGGGACATTTTACCTATAAGCAAATGCACTCGCGCCTGCTTTTGCAGAGCCCTCGCGTATTGGCAGACTGGCTGCATGCCATGTTGTCTGGCTTGTGACACTCAGACCATCGAGCAAGTTCGCAGCTTCTCGGCTGCCGTTGAGGTCTTCGTGTTTGCATGGATCCGCCATCGGCCAAGCCGCCGGCTAGGAGCCCGTCCGAGAATTAGGAGGGGTCGCGCGCATGGGGCATACGAGGCGAGCTCAAGGCGCGAGGAGGCGGCGATGTCCGTGCACATCGTTGACGACGAGCATCGCGGAGATCGCCCGCAATCCCCATGCGCCCGTCGGGTTCCGGCGACGCAGGGGCATCTGCGGCGTTGGCGCTCCTCGACGAGGTACCGAGATATCGCCTGCGCCGCGCCGCCTTGCATCTGCCCCCGCGGCGCGCGGAACGCGGCCCCTCCTAATTCTCGGACGGGCTCCTGGAGACTCATCCGGAAAGGCCGTTTCTTGCGAATGACGACATTGAAAACAAAGGACTTCTGGGCCGTGAAATCGCGAAAAAGAGGCTTTCCGGATGAGTCTCTAGCTCAGCTTACCTGATGGGCCTCCCATCCGGATCCTATAGATAGAACTGTTGTCCACGAGGAAGACATCCTCGGAATCCATGGCCAACCCGACCAGCATTGGGGCGGCGATCTGATGAATCAGTACTTTCGAGCCCATGGAAAACCGAAAGATCCCTTTCTTGCCGCCAAAGGAGGCGGCAATCCACAGATCGCCATCCCGTGTGAAAGCAAGCCCCTGGGGTCGTCCCAATCCTTCGACGAGGGTACTGACCTCACCCGTGCGGGAGATGCGGTATACAGGATCGCGCATCGCCAGGGTTGGTCCCGTTACGTACAGTGTGTCTTCTCCATCGATGGCGAGATGAAAGGCAGAGATGCTCGGCGGCAGGCTGGCAAACTCCTCGCGCTTGCCTGAAGGATCTATGCGGTGGATCTTGCCGCTGCGATCGCCGACATAAAGCCGGCCTTGCCGGTCAAACACAATCCCACATGGGATGCCCAGATCCTCAGCCACGATCTCAAGATGATCGTAGTCCGTAAATCGAAGAACGGTCCCTTCAGCACGGCTTGAGATGTAGAGCTGGTCATCGGGACCAAAGGCCAAACCCGTTGGATTCATGATCTCACATGCGAGCGGGGTTACCTCTCCGCTTCGAGAGATCCTCATCAGTGGATGAGGGCTTTGCTGCCCACGGGCGCCACTCACCGTGGTAATGATGGCGCCGTTAGGTGCGATCACAGGATTGGCTACAGGATGCAGCTCTGTGGCCAAAC
>JBEKYG010000286.1:0-6689 GCA_049511215.1 Acidobacteriota bacterium
CAACGCTGTCGCAAAAACGAACACTGTGAAACTCAGCGACTGCGAAACTCGGCGGCAGGCTCCGATGCCATCGGAAATCGAGGCGGGTAATCGAGATTCACATCCGGAATTCGGTGTCTGTTACCAAAATTATGCCGAATTTCAGCTGGTGCCGAAGGGGGGACTCGAACCCCCACGGGTTTCCCCACCACCCCCTCAAGATGGCGTGTCTGCCAGTTCCACCACTTCGGCATAGGAACTAAACTACAACGGAGCGGCAACACCTGAAAAGGGACGAGGGGCCGCTAAAGAGGAACTACTTTTTTACCGCAGCCGGGGCTTGTTTGCCAACCGGCGCGGCGGCTGGTTGCTCAGCAGTTTTGGCTGCAGCCTGCTTCTGCTTCGACTCGGCCTCTGCCTGCTGTTTCTTGATCTCCTCCGGAGTCAGCATCTTGACATTGGTTCTTGGAACAGGGGCAGCAGGCACTCGCGTTATCGGCGTTGCAGTACCTTTCGTACTATCCATAATTGATTTGTTTATGCTGCCTGTGCTCACGCCTGAGAGCAGAATGCTCGTAAGCATAAACAATACGGCTGCGATGGTGGTCGCTTTGGAAAGAAAAGATGCCGGCCCCCGGCTGCCAAAGGCAGTCTGTGTACCTCCACCCCCAAAAGCTCCCGCCAGGTCCGCACCCTTGCCGGATTGCAAGAGCACGACGAGAATCAGAATAAAGCAAACCAGCACATGCAGCGCTACAATTGCATAGTAGAGTAACATTACGTGTAGTTACCTGCCTTCCGCCGGTCGGCAAAGATCAGTAGTGGATGATGCGCAGGAAGCTTTTCGCTTCAAGGCAAGCCCCACCAACCAGCCCACCGTCAATGTCCGGCTGATGCATCAAGTCGGAGATGTTCTCGGGTTTGATGCTGCCGCCGTATAAAATGCGAACCTGCCGGGCCGTCTCGTCACCGAACCTCTCAGCAAGCCAGCCACGGATGCCACGATGGACCTCCTCGGCAATTTCGGGCGAAGCAGTACGGCCCGTTCCGATCGCCCAGACCGGCTCGTAGGCGAGAATCATACGCAAGAGGTCCTGGTGTGTCAAGCCATCGAGTCCGCCGGCAAGTTGTTGACAAATTGTTTCGTGATAGCTTCCAGCTTCCCGCTGTACCAGCGTTTCGCCCACACAGACGATCGGCGTGAGCGATGATCTTACGGCGGCACGCAGCCTGCGATTGACCGTCTGATCGGTTTCACCGAAATATTGGCGCCGTTCCGAATGCCCGATAATAACCATGCCGCAGCCGATGTCTTCCAGCATCGGGATGCTGATCTCGCCCGTATATGCCCCTGTCTGCTCCCAGAACACATTTTGCCCGGCAAGGACCAGCGGCGTTCCACGGATTACCTCGGCAACTGCCGCGAGCGCCGTACAGGGCGGAGCCAGCGCGATCTGGCAGTGTGTGGCGGTCGCGGCCCCGTCGCGGATGGCACGGCTCAGCTCACGCGCTTCGGCCAGCGTCTTGTGCATCTTCCAGTTACCCGCGATCACCGGAACTCTCATGAGATCTCCTTAGTAAGAAGTGATGGGTGGACCAAGCACCATCCCTGACTTACTACTCATTGCTGCTTCGTCATTCACCTTTGTCGGTAAGCGCAGCAACTCCCGGCAGGATCCGGCCGGCGAGGAACTCAAGGGAGGCGCCTCCGCCGGTTGAGATGTGCGTGATTCGATCCTCAACGCCCGCCTTGGCAACCGCGGCAGCCGAATCACCACCCCCGACAATAGAGACCGCTTTGGATTCAGCTATCGCTTCTGCGATCGCCATGGTGCCGGCGGCGAAGGCATCTTTTTCGAATACGCCCATGGGGCCGTTCCACACAATCGTCTTGGCGGAACGGATTATGCCAGTATACAGCTCCACGGTCTTCGGCCCGATGTCCAGGCCCATTTCGCCTTCAGGGATCCGGTCTGCCGGCACCTGTTGCGCCGAGGCGGCATCCTCCATATTGGTGCTTACCACGACATCGACCGGCAGCACAATTTTCGAGGCTCCACCCACCGAAGCACGAGTGAGCAGATCGCGCGCCAAACCAAGTTTGTCTTCCTCACAAAGCGACTTGCCAATCGCTTTTCCCTGGCTCTTCAGAAAGGTGAACGTCATGGCGCCGCCGATCAGCAAACGATCGACCTTGCCCAGGAGATTCTCAATCACCTCGATCTTGTCGGAGATCTTGACGCCGCCCATGATAGCGACAAAGGGGCGTTCAGGATGCTCAAGTGCGCCGCCCAGGTAACGCAGCTCCTTTTCCATCAGAAAGCCGGCGGCCGCCTTTTCGACGAAATGAGTAATGCCCTCTGTGGATGCGTGGGCACGGTGGGCACTGCCAAAAGCATCGTCTATGTAAAGAGGTGCCAGCAACCCCAGCTTTTTCGCGAAGTGGGGATCGTTGGCTTCTTCTTCCTTGTAGAAGCGTAGATTCTCCAACAGGATCACATCACCGGGATGCGCGCCGGCCACGGCATTCTCGACCAGTGGACCAACGCAATCCGGTACGAACTTCACTTCCTTGCCCAACAATTCTGAGAGCCGCTTGGCAACCGGAGCTAGACTATAGGCCGGGTTGGGTCCGCCCTTGGGGCGCCCGAGGTGCGAGGCCAGGATCAAGACCGCACCATGATCCACTGCGTAACGGATCGAAGGGAGAGAAGCACGGATGCGCAAATCGTCGCCGACGCGCGAATCCTTGATTGGAACGTTGAAATCGACGCGCATGAAGACGCGTTTTCCCTTCAGATCCAGATCAGTAATCGTCAGTTTTCCCACGATGTGCTGCCCCCCTCACATTGGAGTAATAGGCGATGAGTTTCCTGGTACTCATGACTCATCACATTCGTTAGGCCAGGCGTTTGCCGACGTAACAGATCAGGTCAAATAGGCGCATGGAGTAACCCCACTCGTTGTCGTACCAAGCAAGGGTTTTGATCAGGCTGCCGTTAACCTTGGTCTCCAGGGAATCAACAATCGAGGAAAAGGGGCTACGCATATAATCGGAGGAGACCAGCGGCTCATCAGAATAGCCGAGGATCCCTTTGAGTGCGCCTTCGGAAGCTGCCTTGAAGGTCGCGTTTACATCTTCCTTCGTTGCCTTCGAACGTGCCAACACGACCAGGTCGACAAGCGAAACATTGGGGGTCGGAACGCGAATGGCGATTCCGTCCAGACGGCCGGCGAGGTTGGGAAGGACCAGACCAATCGCCTTGGCGGCACCGGTCGAGCTGGGCACGAGGTTGAGAGCCGCCGCGCGAGCGCGCCGCAGGTCGCGGTGTTGAAGGTCGAGCAGGTTTTGATCATTCGTGTAGCTGTGCACGGTCGTCATGAAGCCCGATTCGATACCGAACTTCTCATCGAGAACTTTGGCCACCGGCGCGAGGCAGTTGGTTGTGCATGAGGCGTTGGAGATAATGTGATGCTTAGCCGGATCGTAAGTATCGATGTTAACCCCCATGCAGAAAGTTGCGTCCACGTTCTTGCCGGGTGCTGAGATAATGACCTTCTCCACGGTACCCTTGAGGTGGGCCCTGGCCTTTTCGGCATCTGTGAATAGCCCCGTGGATTCGACCACAATCTGGGCTCCCAGATCGCTCCAGGTGAGCTTTGCGGGATCCTTCTCGCTGAACACCTTTATCGCCTTGCCGCCGATGACCATGCTCCCGTCTTTGACCTCGACTGAACAGTCGAATCGGCCCAGAACGCTGTCGTATTTGAGCAGGTGAGCAAGTACTTCGGGGATGGTGAGGTCGTTCACAGCCACATATTCGACCTCTGGGTTCTTAAATGAGCAGCGGATCAGATTGCGGCCAATCCTGCCAAAACCGTTGATGGCGACTCTTATAGGCATGTTGACTCCTCCTGGGTTATGAGCTCGAATCGAAAACTCAGAACAGTAATTCTAGAATTCTAGCCTATCGGATCGAGGGCGACAATGCGCCAGGCAAATCATGGCGGTCTCTGCAAAGCACCGTGAAACTCGCCTCACGCTCCTGAACAATCCGGCAAATCCGAGTCCGAGTTTCGCGCGTATCGATTGCGCTCAGGCAACACCGGGCGACTCCGCGCTCAGGCACACGCCCTGCCGGGCGATCCGATAATCGATAACCTGCACACGACGTTCCCGGAGCTTGTCTTGAATCTCCTGCCGCCGACCCTCCGGCACGCTCAGCACCACGCACCCCCCGCCTCCTGCGCCGCATACTTTGGCAGAGCGCGCTCCGAAGGAGGTTGCCAGAGCCACGATTTCGTCAATCTCAGGAGTAGTAATGCCCGCGCTGAGCCGCCTGCGATTGGTCCATTCCTCAGCCAGGGCATCATCGATTTCGTCAAAGGCGCCGCGGCGCAGGGCATCCAGGGTTCGATTGGCAGCAGCTATAATTCCTTCGAAAGCCCGATAAACGATCGGGTCGCCGTCGATATGGCGCTTCATAACGTCCCAGTTGTTAATGCCTGAATTGCGCTGCCGACCCGAATAGACCAGAATCAGACGCTGGGAGAGGCGATCCAGGTCGACGCGGATCACCTCACGTTGCACTCCGCTCGGCGAAAAGTGGATGGCTTGCAGGCCTCCGTAAGCTGCGGGGTAGTAGTCCTGCTCGCCGGTGGGGACTTCGATCACCTGCGCTTCCACGTTTCGCGCAATCCGGATCAGATCCTTCTGGCTAAATCTCGATCCGGCCAGTTGATTCAACGCGGAGCAGATGGCGATGTTGAGCGCAGAGGACCCAGCCAGTCCCGACCCTGGCGGCGCAGTACAATCGGTCACCATCTCGAGGCCGGAGCCGGGGCTGAAAAAGTAGATGAGCCGCGCAAGCAGCTTGAGCGTAGGCGTGGTTCGCAGCGGGGCCAGCCCGTCAAACTCAGCCGCTTCCCCGGTGTCGATCGAGCGCAGTATGAATCTCCCATCGCTCCGGAGCACTACTTTGCAATGCGCAGCCAGATCCACAGCAAGGTTCACGGTCACGGCACGTTCGTGGAAAAGGTAGAGCGGCCAGATGTCGATGGTCCCACCCGCAAGATCAACCCGCGTTGGAGCAGAAGTTTCAATAATCATCGGTGCGAGCTCTGAAGAATGTGTGTCATTTGGGTTCCCATGGAGCAGACAGCATACCACGGCCATGCGGCTGCGCCGTACTACTTACATGCAAACCCTTTCCTTCTTGGAAAGGGCTTTTGGCTGCCAAGTCGCCATAACTCCAAGACGCCAGGATTCCGGATTGTTTTTTTGGCATCTTGTGGTCTTGGCGTTTGATTTGGTTGTGGCATTGCCGCGCCGTGTTATTCGCGTCTGCTTTTTGTTTGCAGTGTATGAATCGCACAGAAGCCACTTCCAAAAAACGGATTGAAGGGCGCCCTGTCTCCTGGTAACTTAATCTTCTCTATTTAGTGGGGATTCAGAATGGCGCGCGCAATCAATGCTTCGGAGCGTCGGGTGTGCTGCTTCCTCACTTATTGCCCTACCGTCTGTGTTATTCTTGAATGACTCAAGGAATTCGAGTGTCGAGACACTGTTCCCCTCTCTTTTTGGGATTTTGGATGATTATCGGAGCGGGCGCGGCGACGCCCGGAGCTGGATACGCCCAAACCCAATCCCCAGCTCAAGTGTTCAATCAGTCCGTCGCGGAAATCCCGTATCGTGATGGCAAGTTGACCATCGCTTCCGACTACATGGACTCGGTCGGCGACACCTACCATGCCACCGGACACGTCCGCATCACGTTTCAGGATATGGTGATCACTTGCGACGGGGCCGAGTACAACCACGCCACGCGCAAAGGCACGACCTCGGGCCGAACTCACTTTAGCCAGAAAAAGGCATGGTTCGATTGCTCCCGCTCCGAGTTTGATCTCAGCACGCAGACAGCTAAGTTCTTTGACGCGACAGGCTACACAGATGAAGAATTCTATGTCCAGGGCAGGACAGTGCTCAAAACCGGCCGCGACACCTACAGCCTGGATCAAGGCGCATTGACATCTTGCCAGGAAAAACGTCCCAAATGGCAATTTAGCGTTGGGACCGCCAATATCCATCTGGATCAGACCGCTCGCCTCCACGGGGTGCTGTTCAAAGTACGGGGCGTGCCTCTATTCTATTTTCCATACCTGGTCGTTCCACTGGAAGAAAAAAAGCGCAGCAGCGGTTTCATGCCTCCCCACGCTGGAAACTCGACCACCAAGGGGAGGCAATTCCGCCTCGGGTACTACCAGACTCTTGGCACAAGCGCGGAATTGACTACGTATGGCGACTACTTCAGCAAACGCGGCTTTGGGATGGGGGGAATCTTCAACGCACGTCCCAATGAGCAGACCGACCTTCATGTCGAAGCCTATGGGGTCAATGATAGGCTGGATCAAGGTGGCGCTCATCTTCTAATAGATGGAGAAACGCAATTCGAAAATGGCTTCCGTGCAGCTGCCAACGTCAACATCACGACGAACTTCGCTTTCCGGCAGGTCTTCGCAGACGGTTTTCGCTCGGCAACGATCCCTGAGGAACAGGCTATTGTCTATGCGACGCGTGACTTTGACAGCTTCTCGACCAACTTCGCCTATGACCGCCGCGAGGTGTTCTTTCCGGGCCGATCGCTCGTAATCCAAAAATCGCCTTCCATCGAGTTTGCCTCCCTCGGAAAATCACTGGGCAAGCTGCCTCT
>JBEKYG010000287.1:0-6688 GCA_049511215.1 Acidobacteriota bacterium
ATGAATCGCCTCTGGGTCATCGAGGGCTGCATGACCCTCACGGGAGCCAACGCGGATCAACGTCTGCAGGTTCGGCCTTCAAAGATCGCTCCGTTGGTTTTTGCCTTGGCGCGCTTCCTGAGCGATTTGTATGGCGTGCCTATGCCGAAGGATCTGGCGGCTGAGGGCTTGAAGTTCGACCTCGACTCGCAGGCAAGGGAACTCGGCATCGAACCGCACGTTTTCCGGGCCTTAGCCGAGGATTTGAAACGCGCCGCAAAATCGGCGCTCGTTCTGGCAGGGCCCGCGCTGCCTCTGGAAGCCCACGTGGCTTGCCAGCTCTTGAATTGCATGCTGGGTGCCGAGGGCCACACCGTGGACGCAACCCTCGCACCACCGAGCCCGGAGATTCTGACCTTCGCCGGTCTCCAGGATCTGCTCAAGCGAGCAGCCGAAGGCGCGTTCGCAGCCGCCATCTTCTGGGGCCCCAACCCGGCATACGCGTTTCCGCAAGCTTCCCTTTGGAAGAGCGCGATAGCAAAGATTCCCACCAGGATTCGAATAGGCCTTTATGAGGACGAAACCGCACTGGATTGCCAATGGAGGCTTCCCGAGCATCATTGGCTTGAATCGTGGGGCGACTTCGAGCCCGCGGCTGATCTCCTGAGTCTGCGCCAGCCGACGATCGGTGCGATCCACAATACTCGGCAGGGCGAGGACATTCTGCTTTCCTGGCTCCGGGCTCTGGGAGTGGATGCCCCGCCTGCATACCTCGACTACTTAAGGGCCCGCTGGCAGAAGGAAATTTATCCGGCCGAAAGCCCCGTGCCATTCGAAAGCTTCTGGAACGCGGCCCTGCACGACGGCGTGCTGAAGCGCGAGGCCAAGCCACGTCCTCCTCGAGTACCGCGCGCCCCAGCAATCAGGGAGGCCATAGACGCGGCGTCCTCGACCAGAGCCGCGGCCGACGAGCTGGAGCTGGTGCTGCTGCCGGATGCGGCGGTCTACGACGGGAGGTACGCCAACAACGGCTGGCTCAACGAACTGCCGAACCCTGTGACGAAGGTAACCTGGGAAAATCCGCTTCTCGTTTCCCTTGCCGATGCCGCGCGGCTCGGGGTTAAAGATGAGGACACGGTTAAAGTGGCAGCCGGTGAGGAGAGCGTGGAAGTGCCGGTGATCATCCAGCCGGGCCAGACGGCGGGGGTGGCAAGTCTTGCTTTGGGGTATGGAAGGCGCATTGGGAGCGTGGCCACGGGTGTCGGTGCAAATGCCTATCCGTTAATGGATGTCTCCTCTATCTCCCCGAACTTATGCAGGACCGTGAAAATCAAGGGCACCGGAGGGCATCGTGTGGTTCCGAGGACGCAAGAGCACTTCCGCATGGAAGGCCGCGATCTGGCGCGTTCATGGACTCTGGGGGAGTATGCCCGGAAGGTTAAGGCTGAGGAACTCCTGAAGCCGGAACAAAAGCTGATCTCGCTCATTCCGGCACGGCAATTCACGGAGCATAAATGGGGCATGGCCATCGATCTGTCGGCCTGCGTTGGCTGCAGCGCCTGCCTCCTCGCCTGCCAGTCGGAAAACAACATACCCGTCGTGGGGCCGGACCGCGTCCATAAGGGCAGGGAGATGCACTGGATCCGGATTGATCGTTATTATGAGGGCGATCCCAGGGATCCTTCAGTGATTTACCAACCCATCCCCTGCCAGCATTGCGATGATGCGCCCTGCGAGGCCGTGTGCCCGGTTAACGCCACGACTCACAGCCCCGATGGCCTCAATCAGATGACCTACAACCGGTGCGTGGGCACGCGCTATTGCTCGAACAACTGCCCCTTCAAAGTTCGGCGCTTCAACTTCTTCGACTACACCTCGTTCAAGAAGGAGCCCGAGCTCCTTGTCTATAACCCCGAAGTGACCGTGCGGCCGCGCGGAGTCATGGAGAAGTGCTCGTTTTGCATCCAGCGCATTCAGGATGTCAAGCAGAGGGCCAATGTCGAGGGGCGGCCCATCAGAGATGGCGAGGTCAAGCCGGCCTGCGCCGTGGCGTGCCCAGCGGAGGCAATCGTGTTCGGCGACCTGAACGATCCGCGGAGCCAGGTTGCCAGAATGTCAAAAATGAATCGCGGCTACAAGATGCTCGAAGAGCTTAGCCTCAAACCGTCTGTAACCTATCACGCGGACATCTCGAACCCCGTGATCGGAAAGGGCAAAGCATGAACTCCGAAACATTCCCTTTGCCCCAGGATATGCTGCCGGAGGCCCTCAAGACGCCGCCGGTCACGATTGGTCCGGTCAGCCCCGCGAGCCTGGATGAACAGGTGCTCGCTCCGGTGGAGCGAAAGCCGCCGCTGGCCTGGTTCATTGCGTTCGCGTGCACATCCGCGGTCATGCTCTTAGGCATATCCCTCATCGGTTATACCATCGCGACCGGCATCGGCGTCTGGGGGAACAACATACCCGTGGCCTGGGCCTTCGATATCATCAATTTTGTTTTCTGGATTGGGATCGGGCATGCGGGAACCTTGATTTCTGCGATCCTGCTCCTTTTCCGGGCGCGGTGGCGGAATGCCGTCTCACGATTTGCCGAGGCCATGACCATCTTTGCGGTTATGGTCGCCGGCCTATTCCCGCTGATCCATGTGGGGAGGCCTTGGCTGGCTTTCTGGCTCATGCCCTATCCGAACCAGCGCGGCATCTGGCCGAATTTCCGCTCCCCGCTCATATGGGACGTGTTTGCGGTCAGCACTTATTTCAGTGTCTCGCTTCTCTTCTGGTATCTCGGTCTGGTGCCGGACCTTGCTTCCCTAAGGGATCGGACCAAGAGCAAGCTGCGCAAGTTTTTCTACGCGATGCTGAGTGTCGGGTGGCGCGGGTCCGCATCCCACTGGCGGCACTTCGAAAGGGCTTACTTAATCATTGCAGGAATCGCCACGGGGCTGGTCCTATCCGTGCACAGCGTCGTGTCGTTCGACTTTGCCGTTTCGCTCGTTCCCGGTTGGCATATGACGATCTTTCCTCCTTATTTCGTGACGGGCGCGATTTTCGCCGGTTTTGCCATGGTGGTGATGGCCATGGTGATGGTGCGCACCACCATGAAGCTGGAGAACCTGATCACCATGTATCATCTGGAGGTGATGAACAAAATCATCCTGACCTGCTCCTGCCTCATGGGCTATGCCTACCTGATGGAGGGTTTCACGGCCTGGTACAGCATGAACAAGTTCATCCACCACACCTTCTGGCAGTACATCGCCGGCGATTACCGGGTGGAGTGCTGGCTGACGATCGTTTGCAATATCGTAATCCCGCAGCTGTTTTGGGTGCGCCGGTTCCGCCGCAACTATTTCACGATGATCCTGGTGGCCCTGGCGGTGACCACGGGCATGTGGTTCGAGCGCTTCGTGATCATCGTCAGCTCGCTGCACCAGGACTATATGCCCTCCGCATGGTTTATCTACAAGCCGACCCTGGTTGACCTGGGAATCCTCGCCGGATCGTTTGGACTGTTTTTCACGCTTGTGCTTATCTTCGCTCGGGTGCTCCCCGTGATTGCCACAACGGAGATGAAGAGCGTACTGCCAGGCGCTCAGCCTCGGCATGCGGGAGGTTCCCTTGAGTAATCAGATCTTCTCCGTCCTGGGGCTATTCGACAGCGCGCAGCAGTTAATGGATGCCATCCCCGTGGTAAAGCCCAAGGTGAAAGCGCGTCTGGATGCCTACACGCCATACCCTATTCATGGGATGGAAGAAGCCCTCGGTCTCAGAAAGTCCCCGGTAGGAGGCATGGTCTTCGTCATGGGACTGATCGGCGCGATCGCTACCATGGCGTTCGAATTGTGGACCGAGGGTATGGACTACCCGATGGTGACCGCCGGCAAGCCGGCTTTTTCCTGGCAGGCCTTCGTTCCCATTATGTTCGAGGTGACGGTTTTGTTCGCTTGCTTTACTTCGGGGTTGGGCATGCTCTTTCTGCTGAATCGGCTCCCGTTTTTCCGCCACCCGATGTTGCACTCGAAATCGATGCCGCTCATTACCCGAGACAAGTTTGCCCTCGCCGTCGAAGCCGATGGACAGGCGCTGGACGTTGATGCGATCACCGCGCTGCTCCGTGCCGCCGGCGCACGCACGATCGAGGTTCTCGAGCAGCCCGCACCGCTGGGGTTGATTTCTCCCAATTTTCTTTTTAGGGTCGTCGCCGGAATTGCAGTTTCCTGCTTCGTGGCTGGATACCTCACCTACTGGGGCGTGAAACTCTTTCCGGTGGCCATCCCTATGGTTCATATGCTCGATCAGCCAAGGCTTGATCCCCAGCGGGAAGACAATTTCTTCAAAGATGGTTTTGGCATGCGCATGCCCGTCGCGGGGACGGTGGCGCGTGGCCGGATTCCTTTTACGATCAGGAAGCAGGACGATGCGTCAATACTTATGAATCCCTTGCCTAGAACTGACGACGTTTTGAAAAAAGGCCGGCAAGAGTTCACAATCTATTGTTCTGTCTGTCACGGCATCCTCGGTAACGGCGTCCCCTCGCTCACGGCGGCTTATGGCGCGAAACCCGCGAACCTCGTGTCCCAGCAGTTCAGAGATTATCCGGACGGCAAGATTTATTACACGATCGTAATGGGCAAGAACGCCATGCCTTCCTATGCCGCGGACCTGAGCGAGGACGAGCGCTGGTCGGTGGTGCATTACGTGCGCGTGCTGCAACGCGCGATGAACGCCAAGGATACGGATATTCCGAAGGAGACGCGGAAGTGAGCGAAAGCGGCACCACCAGGGTTCTTGCAATCGGGGCGGCCGCGGGCCTTGCGGGGGCCGCGGCTACCGGTTTTGTTTCCGGCTGGGATCGTTTCTGGGCTAACTGGAATCTCTGGTTTCTGTTTCTCTTGACCATCGGCCTCGGGTGCCTTTTCATAGTAGCCCTCGAGCATGTGGTGGGCGCCAAATGGAGCGTTCCGCTGCGCCGCGTTCCCGAGAGGCTGGCAAGCCTCGCCCCCCTCATGGGACTTGCGGCGCTTCTGGCCTTGGTCTCCTTGCCTGTGCTGTATCCGTGGACGATTCCCAAGAACCTCAAGGATCCGGCCATCGGTGATAAGGCGGTCTGGCTCAACGTTCCTTTCTTCGCGATACGCGTCGTGGCTTGCGTCTGCCTCTGGATGCTCGCATACAGGCTCTTCGTGAGCGGGTCCATCCGGCAGGATGATGACAAGGATCCCCGGTTTAACGTTCGCGCCCGGCGCTTCGCGCCCGTCTTCATGATCATTTTCGGAATCACCATCACCGTGGTTGCATTCGACTGGATCTCGAGCCTCGAGCCGGCATGGTACAGCGATGTGTTTGGCGTCTATGTTTTTGCCGGCACATTCCTGGCTGGACTGGCGGCCACAACGCTGGCGGTTCTCTATCTTAAGGCGCGTGGACGGCTCCCGGGCGTCGAGCCCGACCACCTCTACAACCTCGGCGGTTTCATGTTCGCTTTCATTGTTTTCTGGGCATACATCGGCTTCGCCCAGTACCTGCTCATGTGGTACGCGAATATGCCGGAGGAGGTGTTCTGGTATCGGGAGCGGCTCCAGGGAGGCTGGGGTACGCTTGTGCTCGCGCTCGCCATTTTTCACTTCTTCGTGCCATTCCTCGTCCTCATCCCGCGCGGCGCCAAGAGCGCGACTCGTGGTCTTTATTGGATCGCAACGTTGATGCTCCTTGCGCACTGGATCGATTTTTACTGGATGATCTTCCCTGTTCTCGGCAAGGGGCTGATCTTCGGTTGGCCTGAGCTGTCTTTCGCGGCTTTCTTTGTTTCCACGGGCCTCCTCTGGATCCGGCGAGCCATGACCCGTGGTGCCGACATGCCCGTGGGCGATCCGTTCCTCCGGGAAGGCCTGGAGTTCCGCCTATGATCGAAAAGTACGTGGATGCGGAGGAACTCAAGAGGTTGCTCTCCAGCCTGATTGTGGTCGTGGGCGCCCTCACGATTGCAGGCCTGTTCGCCAGTATCGTCGTGCCTGGGCTCCGCAACGCCAACAAGCCGGAAACATCCATGCCGGTGAATCCCGCGGTCGGAGAGCCGGGCTGGCTTGACCCGACCGAGTTTCCACCTGGGCGAGGCAGGGTGATCCCTCCGGTCGACCCAACAACTCTCATCGTACCCTCTCCTGACCTGATCGCCAAGGGAAAGCAGGTTTTCACCCAGAACTGTACTTCCTGTCATGGCGAGCAAGGACGCGGCGACGGTCCGGCGTCCACCACCATGAATCCGCGCCCGCGCAATTTCACAAGTTCCGCCGGGTGGGATAAGGGGTATGACCTGCCGACGATCTTCAAGACCGTGACTGAGGGAGTTCAAGGGACATCCATGGCTTCCTTCGACTACCTGTCCAAGAGGGACAGGATGGCTCTCGCACACTACGTTCAGTCGTTCGGCGCATTTCCTCACGGGACCGGAAGTCCCCAAACCATGGAGGCTCTGTCGAAGAAGCTTGCCGCCGTAGGGGAAAAAACTCCCAACAAGATCCCAGTAAGCATGGCGATGGCCAAGCTGGAGGAGGAATTCAGCGCCCCGCCGCCGCTTACTGTGGCTTCGGAAGATCACAGCCCCGGGGCAGAGCTTTTCAGGCGGGTAATCGTTGATCGGAACCGGGCCGCGCAGACCCTCGCGGGATCTGAATCGTGGCGCACGGGCGCGAAGGAACTGGCAGCGAGC
>JBEKYG010000288.1:0-6652 GCA_049511215.1 Acidobacteriota bacterium
TGGACGCGGATAAACGCGGACTGACGCGGACCGTTCGGTCTTGGTCGGCGTGCAGGAGCTTTTGCCGCGCCGCAGGCGCCAGCGCTTCGCGCTGGTCGTGCTTGCCCGGAACGGGCTGTCGAACGCTCCAGCATTTTCGTCTGGGACTAGTTCCTCCGGACGCACGAGCGTTCGACAGCGCGTTCCGGGCAAGCAGGACGGCAAAAGCTCCTGCCCGCGTTTATCCGCGTCCAATTCTGTTGTTTTTCACGGGCGTGCGGTTCTGCTTCATGAATAATTCAGGTTAGTGGTATAGTGACAATTGCTTTCTTCTGGAGACACGTTAGAACCTGTAGGTAAGGCTGATTCCCACCATATGCAGGTTCGTGTTGTATTTTCCGTTTGCGCTCGTAAGGGGATTGACAACACCATCAAGAGGATTGTCGTCGAGGGAATTATTCTTCTTTCTTCCCTCCAGCAGCTGATACCCATATGAAAGCCCGACCGTAAATGCCTTGTGACGAAACTCAGTTCCTACGGTAAAAACATCGGTATTTGAATCTGGGATTGCCGGCTCAAAGGTTTCATCCGGAATCGGATTCCCGCTGTATAAGTACCCGGCAAGCAGGGAAACGCTATCATTCACCCGGTAATCTGCACCTACGTTAAAGGAGTACGTGTTCTTCCAATTTTTTTCAGTAACAACTGATGTTAGGCCAGCAACAGGCTGAGAGAGTATAATCTTCTGCTCTTTATAGGATGACCATCCCTCAAAGCGGAGACCGGTTTCAAGGGTAAAGTGGTGGATCCCTTTATAGGCAACTCCAAACTGAAATTGGGCAGGAACAGTCAGTTCGCTTTCTGCATGCGTATTTGGGAAAAAAGGCCCGATAAACGGCTCTGACCCAGCCGGTAGGCTATGCGTAACGTCACCCTTAATCCCGACCTTAATCTGGCTCCGGTAGGAGGCGCCTACTGAAGTGTCTTTCGTGAGATCATAGAGAATTCCCAGGTTAAACCCTACGCCGCGGCCGTCGCCCTTGAACTTCTGATTTGCGTCAGGGAAGACGCTCAGATTAAGCTTCTTTTCAAGAGTTGCATCGAGAGTCATGAAATCCACGCCAGCCGCAAAGGAAATATTGTCCGTTGCCTTTATGGATACAACAGGGTTGAACGTAAAAACAGTGAGCTCAGAATTTGTAGCCAGATATCTTCCCTCCCAGCTATCGTTCCATCTCGTTGCGAGGCCGAAACTATTGAAAACACCCAGACCGAAGCTGACCTTTTCATTGAGCTTATTAGTAATAAAAAACGTGGATGGATAAAACACCTCACTTTCTGTCTTGAATTCAGAACCGCTAGCATCGCTGGTAAATTTCCGTGTCGGTAATAAAAGCGTAGTGCCGAGTTCCACTTGGGTCCCCTTAAGGCCGTTTATCAACGCAGGATTAAAGAAGATTGATGAAGGGCTAGTGGAATGTGCAATGACTGAGCCTGACAGCCCTGTGGCTACCGCGTTCTGAGTGAAAATGGCGAAACCTGATCCGAAGGCATTACGCGGTACCCCAGCCAAAAGACAAACGAAAGAAATAATGAGCGCTTCGAAATAGCCGAGTCTTTTTTCCATGGCTAAATAGCTCCCTTATAATTCGGTTAATCCGGATTATTCATGAATCGTAGCCGCAATAACCTAAACTGAAAATTTGTTGGACGCGGATTTACGCGGATAAACCGGGGCTTTTGCCGCCCCGAAGGGGCCAGCGCTGCGCGCTGGTCGTTGTTTCCAGGTACGGGCTGTCGAGCGCGCTTCCGAGGACACCATAATGCTGGCAGCTCGCGTGCGCGCTCGACAGCCCGTACCTGGAAACAACGACGGCAAAAGCCCCTCTAAGGTGATTCTGATCCGCGTTCATCCGCGTCCAAAAACGCTTTTCTCTTGGTTCTTCATGAATAATCCGGGTTAAGGTAAACCACCGCCTCTGGCCGATTATAATTTCGCAAGGGTTGTTTTCGCTTCTTCAGCTCCAGGAAACGATGGATTTAATCTCAAGGCTTCGCTGAGGGAAACCTTGGCTCTTTCGCGCTCTCCGTTATTAAAATAGCTCATGCCGAGATGATAGTGATAGGTGGGATTCTTCGGATCTCGGCTGACGCAATCTCTCAACGTTTCGATTGCAGTCTTGTAGGCGCCTTTTTTGTACTGGACCCAGCCTAGGGTGTCTAAGACGTTGACCACATTCGGCAGTTTCTCCTTCGCCGTTAGAGCTAATTTCAGCGCTTCATCCAGATCTCCTCCGGAATCGGCGAGTATCCACGCGAGATTATTGGCTGCGACCGGAGATTGCGGATCAATCTCCAAAGCCGCGCGATAATGATACCTTGCCGCCGCCCGATCGCTCTGCATTTCATAAAGGGTGCCCAGGATCACATGGGCCTCTACAGATCTCGGGTTTGTCTTTAGAGCATTCTTAAACTCCTGAATGGCCTTATCGCGCGAGTTCTGAACGACAAACAGCTGCCCAAGAAGCCCATAGGCGGTCATGCTGTTTTTGTCAATCGAAAGCGCCTTGCGGTAGGCTTCCTCGGCCTTGGGATAGCTCTTCTGGGTCAAGTAGATCTGCCCCTGCAATTCGTAAAGCTGAGCCGCCAGCGGCATCAGCGCGATCTGGCGGTTGACGCGCTGGAGCGCCTTCTCCGGCTGCTTGTTGCCGACATACAGATTGGCAAGGCCGGCCAGCGGCTCGATGCTGTCGGGCTTGCTTTTCAGCGCGGATTCAAAGGCCGCTTCAGCTTCGGCTGTCTTACCTTGAGCCGCGTACGCCAGTCCAAGCCGATAGAATACTATCGGATTCGACGGATTCTGTCTTGCCAGGGTTTCGAATTCGGCGGCTGCCTCTTTGTAGGATCTTTTGTTTCCGTAAGCGGTCCCGAGCAGCAAACGGGCATCGGCGGCGTTGGGATCGACTTTCAATGCCTGCTGCGCATAGCGGATGGCCGCGTCCGGATCCCCGCGGTCAAGTTTGAACTGGGCGAGCGCAGCCATTGCCGGGGTGAACCTGGCGTCACTCCGGATTGCCTCATTCCACTCGGCTTCAGCCATCGGGTCCTTCTTGTTCTGAAGGTGTGCCAGCCCGAGGTAATAGTGTGCCGGCGCGGAAGCACGATCGTTGTTGACGGCTGTCTGCAATTCAGCGACTGCTTCGCTGGACTTGCTCTGGCCGAGCAGCATCCTTCCTTTCAGGATGCGGGCGTCGGTATCCCTGGCATTGGCCTTTAGAATTTCATCGGTGACCTGGATACCTTTATCGAAAATCCTTTGATTCAAGTAGGAGGCCGCCAGGCGCTTCTTGAGAGCGATATTTGCAGGATCCTCCTTCATGAGCGCCTGATAGACCTCAACGCTTTTGTCCGGCTTGCCGGTCGCCGCATAAAAATCGGCCAGCGTGGCGCGTCGATCCGGATTTTTCGGGTCGAGCGACACGGCCTTCTGATATTCCTCTTCGGCCTTCGGATTGTTCTTCTGACTGAGATAGACCCGCGCCAGAAGATCATGCAGGCGCGCGTCCAGTGGCACCAGGGCGATCTGCTGATTCACCCGCTGGATGGCTCTTTCCGGTTTGTTTTGACTCACATAGAGGCCGCTTAGACTGGCCAGCGACTCGATATGTTGAGGATCCCCGGCGAGAGATGCCTCAAACTTCGCCTCGGCTTCCGCCGGCTTTCCCTGGGCCTGATAGGCACGTCCCAATTCCAGCAGCGCGGCCGCATTGGTCGGATTGGCCCGGGCATATTCCTCAAGTTCGGCGGCAGCGCGCTGGTAGTCTCCCTTATTTCCAAAGGCTTTCCCGAGGATAAAATGGGCGTCGCTCGCACCGATATTGATGCCCGATGCCTGCTGAGCGAGGCGGATAGCCGAGTCAGGGTCGCTGGCGTCGAGCTTCAATTGGGCCAGCGCGAGATAGACCTGGGCGAATCTCCCGCCCCGGTTGACTGCTTCCGTCCATTCGGACTCGGCGCGCTTGCGGTCCCCTGCCTGTATCCAGGCCAATCCAAGGAAATAGCGCGCACTTTGCGAGCCAGGCTCAGCGGCGACCGCTTCTTGCAGCAAAGCCGAAGCCTCGCTCCGCCGGTTCAGTGCCATCAACGCTCTGCCCTTCAGGAGCAGCGTGCTCGCATCCTTCGCGTTATTCTTGAGTGCCTCTTCTGATACCTGCAGCGCCCGGTCGTATTGCTTGGCGGCCAGCAGATTCTCTCCGAGCCGTGCCCTGGCCTGAGAGTTCGAGGGATCGTCCTTCAGGATTGCCTGGAGGGTTTCGATGCTTTTCTCTGGCTTCCCGATGCGTGCATAAAACTCGGCGAGCACCGCCCGCTCGTTCATGTCCTTTGGATCGATAGCCGCGGCCTTTTGGTACTCCTCTTCCGCCCGGGCCGGATCTTTCTGACTCAGATAGACTTGACCTAGTATCTCGTGCAATCTAGGCTGAGTTGGAGACTGGGCGATGAATTGGCTTAACCGCTGAATCGCCTTCTCCGGCTTCTTTTCTGTGAGATACAGACTCGATAGCGATGCGACGGCATCCATCAGGTTTGGGTTAATCTTTAACGCCGTGTCAAATTGTGCTTCCGCGCGTGCGGTGTCCCCACGCCCCTGGTAGAGAAGGCCAAGACGATGAAGACCAAGAGCGTCTAGAGGATATTTTTTGATAAATCCCTCCAGCTCGGGCGCGGCGTTCGCATAATCCTTCTTCATCAGATATGCGGTGCCAAGGAGGAAATGCGCCTGGTCCAGATTCGCATTAAGGTTTATGGCCTGCTGCGAATAGCGTATGGCGCCCTCGGCGTCGCCGGTATCTATATCCAGTTGGGCCAACACCAGATAGGCTTGGATGAAAGTTGGATCGGTCTTGACTGCCGTCTCCAGTTCCGTGGTTGCCTTATCGACGTTTCTGGATTGCATGAAGGCCAACCCCAGGAAGTAGTGGCCGGTCGCGGCGCGTGGGTGGGCTTTGGTCACGTTCTCCAGCTGTTTGATCGCCTCGGCGGTCTGATTGTGGATCAGCAGGATCCTGCCCTTGAGGAAGCGGGCATCCGCATCTTTATCATTCTCCTTAAGAATTTCATCCGCCAGTTTTTCGGCTTTGTCGAATGAACTCTGGCTGAGGTAGATGTTGGCGAGTCTCTTCTTGGGGAGCGCATTCTTCGGATCGCCGGAGATCATTTTTTCTAAAGTCCGGACACCTTGTTCAACTTTGCCTGTCGCCAGGTAAAAGTCCGCCAGAACGACGGCCTGGTTGCTGTCATCCTTGTTTAAATCCACGAATTTCTTGTAAAGCTGCTCGGCCTCGTCAAAGTGCTTGGTTTGCAGGTAGAAGAACGCCAATGACCGGACGGCATCGCGAGATTGAGGGTCTGCTTGCACCGCGCTCTTGAACAGTTCCTCGGCTTCAGCGGGCCTCTGGTTCATCAGATAGAAGTTCGCGAGGGCCAGCTTTGCTTCGGGGGAACGGCTATCGGCCGCCAAGGCTTTCCTGTAAGTCTCTTCGGCGATCCGCGGCTGTCGCGCCGGGTCCTGTGTCGATGTCAGCTGCAGATACGAAGGGAGGAGCCTGGGTTCAGTTTCAAATCCGCGCCTGATCTCAGCGATAGAATCGTTCAGGCTGACCATGCCGGCGTAGGTATTGCCGAGCAAGATCTGGGCCCGGATGTTGTTCGCCTCGCTCTTGCGGACTAACTGTGCTCTGGCGCGCGCTTCGTCGAACTTGTGCTCCAAGAGGAGCAGGTTTCCCAGCCGCAATTGAGCCGGCAAATGGCTTGGATCCGAAGACACGGTTTCCTGAAACTCCTGCTTGGCATTGGGGTATGCGCCTAGATAGAGATAGGCAAGTCCCAGTTGGTAGTGTGCTTCAGCCAGTCTCGGGGCTCCCTTGATGGCGTTTCTGAGTTCAATGATCGCTTCGCTGTATTTTTTCTCGCCAATATATTTTTTACCGTTTTCGAGTTGCGTTTTTGGATCGCGGCCGCATGCGGCAAGCAAAATCCCAAAGACGACAAGAAGAACCAGATAATGAGATCGTTTCGAGAAGAGCATTTCAGCCTCCGAAAAAAGCGAGCAGGAACCGCGAAACCGTAAGTCCTTTCCGGGCTGGAACAGATTTTTTCAACGCAGAGGGCGCGGAAGACGCAGAGAAGATGAGTTTTTCACTCTGCGTCCTCCGCGTCCTCTGCGTTGAGGTTTTTGCGGCTATGCCGCTCCGTGTGTTTCGCGGTCCCCAGAGCCGTTCGGCAATTGCGCTAGTTGGGCAGGTACTCACTGAGGAGTGGAACCAAGCCCTTTACAAAACCGATCGCATTTTGCTCGGCCGTTCGCTCGGCTGTATCCTCAGAGCCCACAACGGGGCTGATCACACGCACGAGAGCCGCGTCGGTTCGATTGGTTCGTATGGCATCGATTACTGTGTAGATCTTGCCCCAGTACTCGCTCGCAACAATGCGCCCATGGCTCTGGTACCAATATAGTACTACCTGGCGCTCCAAACCCTTCAGAATAACTATGTCATTGATTTCGATCTCCTGCGGTTGGGGATCGTGGCCGCCATCGTGTAAATTGCCGTAGTCGATTGAAACGGTCAGATGATCCCTCTTGATCGGATTCCACCCTGCGCCAGGCAAGCAG
>JBEKYG010000289.1:0-6651 GCA_049511215.1 Acidobacteriota bacterium
TGTTGAAGTTGAACAGCAGGCTAGCTTCGCCGCCGTCCACGGGCCGCTGCCAGAACTTCCTCACTCTGCCGCTGACCTTCTCGAACACCAACTCCCTGCCGTCTGCCGACCATTGTACCGGCAAGCCCAATTCCGGGTCCGGGTCAAAGGTCTTGACCGGCTGTCCTCCGGCGGCCGGGATGATCCTGGCCTTTGGCGGGGATTGACTGTCTCTTATGAGCACCCATTTCCCGTCAGGGGAGATCCGCGAGGAACCATACTGCTCCCAGATCCGGGTTGGATTGCCGCCTTCAATCGGTATGCTAAAAACTCCGACACGTTTCGCGTCCGACGCGCCATACGTCAGCCAGGTCCCGTCCGGCGAACACGACGGCAAAAACTCGCCATCCCCGTCGGTCACCTGCCGGGCGTCGCCGCCGTCGAGATTGGATCGCCATATGTGTGGTGTCCCCGCTCGGTATGACAAATATACCAGGCGACGGCCATCGCCGCACACGGCCGGAGTGCTGTTGCCTGATTCCGTCGTTAGCTGTCGCGGTGGGACGCTGCCGCCCTCTGAAATGATCCACAGTTGCAGCTGTTGCCGGTTGTCATGCGCGCCATAAATGATGTTGCCATCGCTCGTCCAGGCGAGCCCTATCCCGTCTCGGCGACCCGTTGTGATCTGGCGCGGGCCCTTCGAGTCACCGGCGGAAACCACCCAGATTTGAGAGGTGATATCTTGCTGCACCGCAACCAGCAATCTGGCATCCTCGGTGAGGTCCAGACTGTAATAATTGTTCAAGTCATTCGTGATCCTGCGCGCCTCACCTCCGGGATATGAGATGTGCCAGAGCTGGGCGGCCTCTTGCTCCCCAGCCACGGCGATGAGCCCACGGCCGTTGGGCAGCCATTGGAATCGCGATAAGTAAGACCATGTGTGCGAACCGATCCGGCGCCCGGGTCCGCCTTCCGCGGGTAAGGCCTCCAAACTGTACGAATGTCCACCTCGGTACGATTCCACCCCATACGCGATGGTCTTCCCATCCGGGGACCAGGCCGTCCCGCTGATTCGTTCCGGGGACTTGCGAACCGCAAGCTCCCGCTCGCCGCCGCCATCGAAACTGGCGGTGAGCAAGACGCTATCAACATCTCCTCTTGCTTTAGCGAGAGCGCCACGCTTCAAGTCCGGTGAAAAGGACCCCTGGCCCGAATAACCGGCGGGCATTTCATACAGCTTACGGGAATTACCCCCCAGTACCGGCATCGAGTACATTGACCTGCCTGCATATAAATAGTAAATAGAATTGCCGTCGGGCGAGAATTTCAGGTAGGGGAAGCCTCCTGCCACAGGCGGAAGTATTTGCACGTTGCTGCCGGTGGCCGCGTGGCGCATCCAGAGGCTGCTTTTGCCTTCGTCGGTAACGACGTGGACCACATATTTGCCGTCGGGTGAAATTGCCGCCGCGCTCGCCTTCCCGGAGTCGGTCAGACGGGTGATTTCAATTTGCTGGAAGGGTGCCTCCGGCGACCGTGCTGGCCAGAAATAGAATACGAACGCGGCGACCACCGCCAGCGCCGACAAGGGCGCGGCCACCCGGACCCAGCGCCTCGCCCAAATGCCGGCGTGAGGGGCTTCCGCGGTCGAAACGATAGGGCCGGGCTGAGTTCCGGCTGCCGCGATGCGGTCCGAACCGCTGTCGCGCTTCAGGCGCGTGAGCGCCGCCCGCATTTCCGCCGCGCTCTGGAAACGCACCTCACGGTCCTTCTCGAGAGCCGTGTTGATGATCTGCGCCAATGACTCCGGAAGCTCCGGCCTGATCCGCACCGGGGATGCCGGAGTGTGGTGAAGGATGGCATCGAAAACGAGCGCCGCGGTGGTTCCGTGGAACGGCGATGCGCCGGTGGCAAGCTCGTAAAGAACCACGCCGAACGAGAACAGGTCGGTCCGCGCATCCAATTCCTCGCCGCGCGCCTGCTCCGGCGACATGTAGGCCACGGTGCCGAGGGCGGTTCCCGGGCTGGTAAGTGAAGCGTCCGACACCGTCGCCGTCACTGCTTCCTCCCTCGCCGCAGCCCCGCGCGCGGCCGTCGGCACCTGCTTGGCCAGCCCGAAATCCATGATCTTCACCTGGCCGCCGGCGGTGACAAAGATATTGGCCGGTTTGATATCGCGATGCACGATATCCCTGGAATGGGCTGCCGCCAACGCTCCGGCAATTTGAATCGCCAGATCCAGCAGGGTCTCGACCTTCAGCGGCTTTTCCCTAATGACCTCGGCCAGGGTTTGCCCCTCGAGATACTCCATTGCCATAAAGGGCCGCCCTTCGGAATCGCCGATTTCATACACGGTGCAGATGTTCGGGTGGTTGAGAGCGGCAACGGCGCGTGCTTCCACCAGGAATCGTTCCCTGGCCTCCTTCTGGCGCACCCGTTCCGGCGGAAGAAACTTCAACGCCACAAAGCGGCGGAGGGTGGTATCCTCGGCCTTATAGACGATCCCCATCCCTCCCCGGCCAAGGACTCCGAGAATTCGGTATTTGCCGGTGAGCATGGTGCCGGAAGCCAATTCACCAACCCCGGCATTCTGGAACGGAGACGTCGGCGCCCCGCAGTTGCTGCAAAAGCTGGATGCGTCGACAATCTCATGCTGGCAGGCAGAACATTTCATCGCCATTACCTCTCCGGCTCAACGGGGTTGACAGCGTTCATTTCACCACCAGCAGTTTAGGCGCATTTTATCACAATGCCCCGCCTTCCGCGCTAAACGGTTCTGTCATTGCCGGGGACCTGATCCAAGATTGCGTTCGGATCCCGTGGTAGGATCCTACACCCAAACGATGCTGTGTCGGTATGGAATTGCTGCATGCATCTGAGCATCCCCCTCCTACTGAAGCCGCCGCTGCGATGATGGGCTTGCAGCAGCGGCTTCAGTAGAGGGCGGTCGTCCCTCAGAAGTTGTACGTCAGTGCGAACTGGGTCACGCGTGGCCCCGTGCTCGTGGAGGTAATGCGTCTGAGCGTCGACGGCACTGTGGCGTTGTTGTTCGGAAGTGCGAAAGTCACCGTGCTGAAAACATTGAAGAACTCGGTGCGGAATTCGACGTTCCTCTTCTCTGTGGCCCGGAAGTGCCTGATCACAGAAAGATCAACATTATTCTGGCCTGGACCGCGTACCAGGTTTCGGGAGGATATACCAAAGGGCGGGGCCTGCATCAGATCGGCGGCGCAGGCGGCCGTGTCGAAATAGGCGTTGAGCCGGCTCTTCACGGAACCGCTGAGTAGCCCCGGCCGGCGCGCACCAGATCTGCGACGCTGTAAATCGCCGAGCTCCATCGGGTAAACGTGTGGGACGTCCCCGATTTTAGCCGAGGGTTGGACGGTTTTAATATTTGCGTTCGATTTATTGGACCTGTTCTATAATGATTCTAATCTTGCGCACTCTGATTTTCGTGGCGCACACAAGCCGGAGGGCACGACATGCCTGCGATTGGTCAGATCATCTCCCATTATAGGATTGTTGAAAAACTTGGCGCCGGCGGCATGGGGGTCGTCTTTAAGGCAGAGGACACCAAACTGCCGCGGTCTGTTGCACTCAAATTCCTGTCCGACACGGCGCTGAGCGACAGCCATGCGCTCGAGCGGTTCCGGCGCGAAGCTTACGCGGCCTCTTCCCTCAATCACCCCAACATCTGCACGATTCACGACATCGACGAGGCCGAAGGGGAGCACTTCATCGCGATGGAGCTGATGGAGGGCGCAACGCTGAAGGAGTCCATCGCAAACAAACCCATGGCGCTCGACCGGATCCTGGATATCGGCATCGCGGTCAGCGACGGTCTCGCTGCCGCCCACGCGAAGGGGATCGTTCACCGGGATATCAAACCCGCGAACATATTCGTGACCTCGAGCGGACATGCCAAGATCCTCGATTTCGGACTGGCGAAACTTGCGGCTACCCGCCATGCCGCGGCCGAGGGAGCCACAGCCTCCGCAACTGCCGGGACGGCGGAAGCGATGCTGACCGGCGCCGGCTCCACCATGGGGACCGTAGCCTACATGTCGCCCGAGCAGGCGCTCGGCGAGGAGCTGGACGCCCGCACCGACCTCTTTTCCCTGGGAGTCGTGATCTACGAAATGGCCACCGGGGTGATTCCTTTCCGGGGCGCCAACTCGGCAGCCATCGTCGATTCGATTCTCCATAAAGCGCCCCCTGAACCGGTGCGGCTCAATCCCGATCTTCCCGCGGAGCTCGAGCAGATCATCAACAAGGCGCTCGAAAAAGACCGCAGGCTGCGCTATCAGCACGCCTCGGAACTGCGCACCGATCTGCAAAGGTTGAAGAGGGATTCGGGTGGCAGCACCGTTCCCATTGCGCGCTCCAGGCGGAAGCGCTGGCCGCTCGCCATTGCCGCCGCGGCCGTCCTGACCGCTCTGATCGCGGCCGGAATCTGGTATCCACTCCGTCCGCACGGATTGACCGAGAAAGACACGATTATTCTGGCGAACTTCGAGAACACCACGGGGGACGCGATTTTCGACAAGACTCTCACCGAATGGCTCTCGGTCAAGCTCTATGAGACTCCGTTCCTGAATGTCGCCTCCCCGGAGGATGTCAAGAAGACGCTGACGCTGATGAAGCGCGCGCCGGACACTGCAATCGTTGCCGACATTGCGCGCGAGGTCTGCATCCGCTTGGGATTGAAGGCCTACGTCATTGGTTCTGTTTCCGCCCTTGGCTCGCATTATGTTCTCCAGCTGAAGGCCGTGGATGCCCACACCGGCAGGAACATCGCCATGGCCCAGGATGAGGCGGACTCGAAGGAGCATGTTGCTGCAGCATTGGACCGAGCATCGACAGACCTGAGACGGAAGTTGGGGGAATCCCTGGCATCGGTCGAACGGCGCAACAAACCTCTGGTGCAGGCCACGACCTCCAATTTGGAGGCGTTCCAGCAGTTCTCATTGGGGGAAGAACTATTCCGGAAGGGTGATTGGAGTGGCGCCAGCGGCTACTTCGAGCGCGCGACGCAACTGGATCCCGATTTTGCGCTCGCGCACTTCCGACTATCCATAACCTATCAGTTTAACGGCCAGCCTTGGGGTGCGCCGTATCAGCGCGCCATGGAATTAAAAGACAAGCTCAGCGAGCGTGAATCGCTCTGGTTGTCTGCACGCCGGAGCGGGTTTAATGGAGATTGGGACAAGGCGATTGAGTTGACCACGCAGTGGACCCAGTCCTACGGCAATGACCCGATGGCCTATCACGAGCTCGGGAATTCCTTAAATGGTGCCGGTAGGTTTGACGAGGCTGTCAAAGCCTATCGTCAAGCCATTCAGCTTGGAGCCGGTTTTCAGCCCTATGTCGGCATGGCTCCTCCGCTGCTAGGCCTTGGCAAATATGATGAAGCGGAGGCCGCGCTGCGGCAGGCGCTATCGCTGGGCTATGAATTTGGCAGCATGCATATGGGGCTGTATCAGCTCGCGGCCATCCGTGGCGATCAGGCGGAAATGCAACGCCAGGTCGATTGGCTCAAGGGAAGTAACGGAATGTATCGGGTGAGTGCATATTCTCAACCGTGGTATTTGGCAATCTTCTCCGGAAAGCTGAAGGCGGCCGAAGATCGGGGGCAGCAGATCCAGGACATGTTCAAACAAGACAAATCCAGCGGGCTCAATGTGGCTGCCGGTGTTAGTTATATGGCCTATTCTTATGCACGTGTCGGCGACTGTGAGCGCGCCCGGGTGGCCAAGACTATTGAGGTCTTGAGCCTTTGCGGCAGTCTGGATGAGGCACAAGCCCTGGCGGAGAAGGACCTCGCAAGACATCCCGAGCTACAATATAACAGCCAGTTCCGATACCCGATGCGCATGGCCAGGATTGCGGTCCAGCGTGGCGACTACCAAAAGGCGCTCACGTTGTCGGAACCGGTAGTGGCACGTTACAAGAACCTGGGAAAATTCGAAATATTGAAGCTGCGCGGCCAGGCCTACCTCGGCCTGGGCAACGGCAAAGCCGCCGCGGCGGAATTCCAGCAAATCCTCGACCGCCGGGGCCTTGACGTTTGGTCCATCGACTATCCTCTAGCGTCCGTGTACCTGGGCCGCGCCTGGAAAATGGCCGGCGATCTGCCCAAAAGCCGCAAAGCCTACGAGGACTTCTTCGCCCTTTGGAAAGACGCCGACCCCGATCTCCCGATCCTGAAACAGGCCCAAGCCGAATACGCCAAGCTCCGATAACCGGGGCACGGGGTCAGGTCTGGAATATTTACTTTTCGGACAATTGTCTAACTCCAAGGTCCGCAGAACAGTGAAAATTCCAGACCTGACCCGAATGGCGGTTGGATAAGGATTTCAATCGGGACCCTGACAGGGTCCAGCAGCAAAGCCCAGGGCGTAAGCCCTGGGAACTGAGGTAAGGCAAAGAATCAGCCCTGAAAGGGCGGCGCAGGCTGCGTCGCCCTTTCAGGGCTAGTTTCCGGAATGACCGTGATCCCAGGGCTCACGCCCTGGGCTTTGCTGTCCCGCCCTTTCAGGGCTTAATTGTTTGATCTAGCCTATGTTTGCAGGGCAACGCCGTAACCTACTGAAAACAAAAAGCCGAGTTTTCGCAAGTGTCACTATGCAGCCTTTTTGGCTGACTTCGTTGTGCTGTCGGGATCAAGGTTCTTGA
>JBEKYG010000290.1:0-6626 GCA_049511215.1 Acidobacteriota bacterium
TGTGCCCGGCTCCGTCAAGATCGTCCTGGGGAAAACCGTTGCGGATATCTACGTCGATGCCAAAGACTCGAAGCTGGCTGCCATCGCAGCCGGTCTGCTCGTGGACGACGTCCAGCGTGTAACCGGCAAAAGACCCCGCGTGGTCACCGATCCCGGCAAGCTTGGCAGCCACGCGATCTTTATCGGATCCATCGGCCACAGCGGCCTGATCGACCGGCTGATTGCTTCCGGAAAGATCGACGTGAGCGATGTGCGCGGGCAGTGGGAAACGTACAAGCTTCAGGTCCTCACTCGTCCCCTGCCCAATGTCGAAGCGGCGCTGATCATTGTCGGGAGCGATCGCCGCGGCACGGCGTATGGTGTTTTCACCCTCTCCAATAAGATCGGCGTGTCACCCTGGTACTGGTGGGCGGATGTCACTCCGCTGCATCAGGATTCACTCGTCGTCAAGCCCGGCGCGCAGAAAGAGGGCCCGCCATCGGTGAAGTATCGCGGGATCTTCATCAACGACGAAGACTGGGGCATACAACCCTGGGCGGCCAAGACGTTCGACCCGCGGCAAGGGGATATCGGTCCCAAGACGTACGAGAAGGTCTTCGAACTGCTGCTGCGGCTCAAAGCGAACTACATCTGGCCGGCGATGCATGCCTGCACCACCGAGTTCGGCAAGATCGACCGGAACATCACCCTGGCGGACGAATGGGGCATCGTCGCAGGTGCTTCCCATCCCGAGCCGATGAACCGCAATAATGTCAATTGGCCGCAGGAGAACCGGGGCGAGTGGCGTTACGACACCAATCGCCAAAACGTCTTGGCCTACTGGGAAGAATGGGCCAGGAAGCGAGGCCCCTACGAAGCGGTCTGGACCGTCGGCATGCGCGGCGTGCACGATTCGGCAATGATCGGACCTCAAGACATGCCAACTCGCGTCAAGCTGCTGGAGCAGGCAATTGCCGACCAGCGCGATCTGCTGCGGAGATACGTCAACCCTGTTATCGAGAAGGTCGCTCAGATTTTCTGTCCCTACAAGGAAGCCCTGGCACAATACCGTGCCGGGCTGAAAGTTCCCGACGATGTGACCATCGTCTGGACCGAAGACAACTACGGCTATATCCGGCAACTCTCCACTCCCGAGGAACAGAAGCGCGGCGGCGGCGCGCAGTGGCAGGTAATTCCCGGCTTGGGGAGGTCGGGCGACTCGGTCGCGGTGTATCCGGTCACGACTGCCAGCATCGACAGACCCGGCGATATCCTCGTGCAGGCTCCGCGGCTGGAGTATGACATGACGACGACCTCCTTCGGCCAGGTTGAGGTAACAACGTACTGCCTGCCCACACGGCGGATCCACGAGGGCCGCGGGCTGCGGTATGCGGTTGCCATCGATGACGAGCAGCCGCGGATCGTCGACCTCAACGAAGACACCGAAGGCCCGCGCTGGTCGCAGAACGTCCCGCAGAATGCCACGATCAACTCAACCAGGCACAGAATTGCGGCAGCCGGACATCATATCTTGAAGGTCTGGATGGTCGATCCCGGTGTGGTGATGGACAAGATAGTAGTCAATGCGGGTGGCGTGAAGGATTCGTACCTCGGGCCGCCCGAAACGCTTGTGACATCGCCGAGCTCCGCCGGCATAAAACTGGATTGAGATCGCTATGAGTGGAAGTCCGAGTTGACTGCATTTCGGATCCGAGCCTGGGTGCGGCCGCCGGTCCGGTTCTGAGATAATATGTTATGGTGACTTCGGCCGGGTGCTCCGCGGCTGCGTCACTCAACAGCGGGCCCGATTATAGCTGAAAATAGGCTCTGGAAATCGAGTTTTGCGCACACCTCTACCCAAGAGGTTCTTTAGATGCGTGCGCTGATCGAATCACACTCCGTCTACATCGCGATCATGAGAAGCGCGTGCAATTGGCGGAGGTCTCGAAGGCAGGCCGAGGCAGTCCAAAGTTTTTCTGATTGCATCCGGGGGATGGATTGCCACCACAATGCGCATACGGCCGCCGGCCCCGAAAGGAAATTGCTCCCCGTCAGGCAAGAACACAGGCCAGCGGTGCGAGTTTTCTCCTTTGCCGATAATCTTGTCAGTGAGCGGGGAAGGGTTGCTTCCGTCGGCGTTCACTCTCCAAAGTGGACCTCCGGCATCTGGCTCGTAGACGATAACGTCGCGGGGTACCGCAGGTCCACGGGCGGGACGCCCGTGACACGGAAATAGCGCCCATTGGAGCCTCCTGCACCCGCCGCTAACGCTGAGCCGGCGCGGAACGATGGGCATGCAGGACCTTCCATTGCCCGTCACGCTGGACAAAGATGATGGTTTCGGCAAAAGGCGCGGTGATTTCGCGGCCATCCTCAAGGGTGGCGCTGGCGTTCCCATCAGCCACCCAAAGGGCGGTGGTCGGGGAGATCATGCTGATGTATTTCCGGTTATAGGTGTACGCGATGTGCTTGAGCCCCTGGAAGCCTCGCTTAGTGGAATCGAGCGCCTCCTGGCGCGTGAGCAGGAGCCGGCCGCCTTCAATGATCGAACCCTTGTTCGTGTCCAGGACGTAACGAAAAAGCGCTTCCGCATCGAGGTTCCCTGCGGCCTTCTGCATGTCCGCTTGGACGCTGAGGATAGCCTTTTCGATGGCCTGCTGTTGCTCATCGGGCGCGGTCTTAGGAGTGTCCTGCAAGGCCCAGACAACTGAAACACTGGCTAGAACGAGAATGGTGATCACGATCCTGGACATGGCTGGCTCCTTTTTCCCTTGCGTGAAGATGCGGTTCGGCACACGCGGCGATGGTCCTCAATCACTGACTTGATGATCTGCTCAAGACTGAATCGGGGAGCGAACCCGATCGCCAAGCGGATCTTATCCAGCTTCGGCACCCTTCGCGCAGGTCATCGAAGGGCTGGCCGTAGGCCCGCTCGTAAGAAATGTGCTCGATCCGCTCGAGTGGATTCACCGCATCGCGCACATCCCCGATCCCGGGCGCCATGGGCTACTATCTTTCGCCCTTCGGGCTTGCCGGCGGAACCCAAGGTAAGGGCCTGCCAATGAATAACGTTTACACTTTGGCGCGAGCGCCGGGCGGGCAGATGCAAGGCGCCGCGACGCAGGCGATGTGGTTACATCGTCGAGGAGCGGCAACGCCGCGGATGCCCGCCCGCCGCCGCGCCCCTTCGGGCCGCGGCCCGCAGGCCCGCTGGCTGCGTTGCTCGCTCCTTACATACCACAGCGGGTATGCTCGTCGCTCGCGCCTTGCCAGCGGGCCTGGGGGCCGCGGCAAAGTGCAAACGTTATTCATTGACAGGCCCTAAATAGATAGTGGACCGCCGCGCACAAAACTCTCAACCAAAAATATAGAAAGTCCAGGGGCAAGCTGGAGCCCGCCCCACGCATCAGAACTGGATTCGCGCATTGAACTGGATGATTCGTCCCGAGTTGGCCTGGCTCGAAAGCGTTCCGAACGATGAACCAGTAACGGTCATGTTCGGAGCGCCGAATTGCGTGTGGTTAGTCAGGTTCAGAAAGTCCGCCGAAATCCTCAGGCCCACGTGCTCGCGGATCGCGAAGTCGCGGAGAATCTTGGCGTCCCAATTGCGAATGCCGTCCGCCCGCAGGCTGTCGATGTACTGCTGGAAGATGCGCGCCTGGTAGGTGCCGGGCTGGTTGGCGGAACGGCCGTCAAAGCCCACAAAAGTGGAAGGCCGCGCGCTGCTCCCAGTCCACACTGCAGCCGGGTCATACCACATGTGAATGTTATGTGAATGTTCTGCGAGTGAATGCTGTCGTGGTTGAGCGCCTGCACGATCTGGTCGATGGTGCCGTAGTTGAACAGGTTGCCCATACTGATCAGCGGACCGGTCTGATAGGTGTAGATCCAGCTCAGAGTCCAGCCGCCGACGACGTGCTGGAGCGGCCCTTGTGTGAGCCATTGCCTGCCTTTGCCGAACGGCAAATCGTAGACCGCGGTCCACACGAGGCGATTGGGGCGGATATTGGAGTTCAGTTGCCACGCCGGCCTCTGGTCGAATTGGTTGGGGAGCCACTGCTGGCGGCCCCACATGTGGGCATATTGGACATTCGACTGGATGCCCTTCGACATCCGCTTGGTGTACATGATTCGGATCTCGTTGTCGACGACGTGACCGCGCTGGGCGTTGGTTTGGTTGAGACTGAATCCCGCGTTGGGATAGGCGCGCAACAGCTGCTGTACCTGCAAGGTGGTGCCCGTGAACATGCCAATGTTGCTGAGGTAGTTGTACAGCGTCGGGTTGGCGGTTTTCATGGCGGCGAGACCGGCGGCGAAAGGATTCGCCACCGTGGCTTTCATGGCGTTATCCACGGCAGCCACGTTGGCGTCCCATTGGGTATTGTAATTCCAATACTGACCCGGCAGCGGGCTGAGGTTCCGGGTGAACGGCTGCGAAGCGTAGGACCCGCTGTAGGAGACTTCGACCTTGTGGTTCCCATGGAGTTCCCGCTGGATGCCGATTGAATATCGCAGCGCCCAGGTGGGAGCGTAGTCGCGCGGGTAGAAAGTGAAGCCTTGGCCGCCCAGGATGTCCGATCCCAGCGTATTCCCATAAGGCATCACCCACCGCGAGCCGCTGGGCAGCACCGGAAAGGGATCCATCATGGGATTGGCCGCTCCCAGGTTGGCGGCCGCGCCCACTCCGCAGCAGAACGTCAGACCATTGTCCTGGGTGAGAATCGTGCTCGTGGTCTGGCTGTAACCGTTTTGCGGTGTGCGCGAGCTGCTGTTCATTGCGTTATAAGTATCGGCGAACAAACCGGCTCCCGCGCGGAGCACCGTCTTATTGGTGATCTGGTATGCCAGGCTGGCATTGGGCAGGTATCGATTGGTGCCGCTGGTATAGTTATCGTATTTCTGGCCGAGGTAAGTCACGCCGCCCGCCACTTTGAAACTGCTGGCCGGCATGCCCTGCTGCAAGGTTTTGATGGCGGAACTGGTGCCCGAAAGCAAGGAGGCGTATGACGCCTCAACCGCCTGCGCATAGGGCGGCACGTAGCTGAAATCATACTGGCCTTCCAGGCCGCGGTTGAACCGCTCGGAGGTGCCGCCTTCGCGCTCGAAACGCAGCCCGAATCCAATGTGCAGGCGCGATGTGACGCGGAAGTCGTCCTGGAAGTAGAGGGCGTGGTAGGGGGTGCTCCAGTAACCCGTGTCATTGGTGTCCAGGGTGATGGAGTTCGGCAAGCCCATCAGGAAAGACGCATATCCCAGACCGGTGGTGGTGGTATTGCCGGACGCCGTGTTGTCGGCCTGCTTGTCGTAGTTATTACTGAACTGGTAATACCCGGTGGTGTTACCCAGCGGGTTGACGGAAGCGTAGTGGTAGCGCCGCTCCTCCCACCCGTACTTGAAGGTGTGGTTGCCCTTGATGGTAGTCATCTTGATGGCCCACTGCTCGGTGGTGCCGCGCTGGTTGAGGCCTGGGGCGCCGATGAAGCTGGTGGAAGCGGCGTTGGCGACGCCGGCAATGTTGATCCAGGGTAAGACGTCGGAGCTGCCGGCCTTCTGGTCGATGTAACTGGACAGTCCCACGGCCTGCGCATTGTATTGGAAGTCGATCGGCTTCTTGGAGCCCTCCGAATACTGCGAAATACTGGCGGTGATGTCCAGCAAGTTATGGGCGCTGAGGGTGAAAAGGTAATCGAGGCTGCCGCCACGGGTGGGGCGATAGAGGCCGTTCGATTCGACGCCCTTCAGGGGTGTGCTATGCGCCCAATCGTATTGATCCGAGTTCCGGGCATTGAAATACCACCTGCCGTTGAGCCGGTGCCGCGCGTTGATGTTGTAGTCGATGCGGTTCATGAAGTCAGGGAAGTAGTCGTTGTTTGCCTGGCCGGCGTCATAGAAGTTCTGGGTGCCGTCCGGCTGCACCAGGCCCGCCGGGTTGTTCGGGAGCGGGTAAAGCTGCGAGTAGAACTTGGCAATCGGGTTGTTCATCATGGAGGGCGGAATGATGTTGTTGGGAAACGCCGTGCGCGTCACGTGGCCGTTCACCAATTTGGCCGAGCGGGGGTCGTAGATGATGTATTGCGAGGGATTGGTGGGCACATTCAGGAGGGCGGAGAGATCGCCATGCCGCTCCGCCTCGGTCGGGACCGTGTAGATGGGCGTTGCGGACGGCGGAGCGATGCTGGTGAGCTTGCTATAGGAAACGTAGAAGAAGAGCTTGTTCCTGCCGTCGATCAGCTTCGGGATGTAGACCGGGCCGCACACCGGCACGTCTGCCGCGGAGCTTTCCTTGTTGCTCATTGCGGAACGAGCACGGGAGCCCTCGGGGAGCCCAGGAGCGCCTGCCGAAGCCGAGGCTCCCGGGCTGATCGCTGAAAGCTCTAAAAAATGAACCGCGGGCTGAGCTGCAGCCTCCGCGCGTAGTTGCTCAGGGTGGAAGCGCTGATCTGCCCGAAGCCCGTGTCTTTGACGCTCTGGGCCACGGTCTGGCTCATGTTCGGATTCGGGAATAACGGATGGTTCGCCGCGTTCAGCGCCTCGGCGCGGAACTCGATGCTCTTCCCTTCCGTGATCCGGGTGTCTTTAAGCAACGCCAGGCCCACGTTGTTCTGCCGCGAACGCAGGGGAAACCGCACTCGCCAACACCAGACTCA
>JBEKYG010000291.1:0-6613 GCA_049511215.1 Acidobacteriota bacterium
AGTCGCATGCCCGCACTCATCTCTTGCCTATACAGTCGCGTCAGGGTGACTCTGCTTGTCTCAACCCAAGTTCCTCGACCATCGGCATCCAACTGCACCATAATACGTTCCACACCATTGCCGAGTTGGAGAGCACACTTGGCGCGATTCGGGATATAGGTGAGGGCGTCAAGATGAAAAGTGGAAAACTATGAACGTGGCGTTGGCAAAGCGGAATGGAAGAATCTCGCCTGGGTTCGATATCGCCCGGCAGGTTCGTTGCTGAATAGCGGGAAGCACTGCTGAGGACCGCCAGGCCCGAGCCGCACACGCCGCTGCGTTCCCTCGAACTCAGTTACCCTCAGCAGTGCGGTATCAGCAGCGCCCCCGCAATGATCTGCTTTGTGCACGTTGCGGGCCACTCCGCCCCCCGGTCCGAACCGCCTCCATCGGATTGGCATCTATGAGCTTATGGCCAAATCGGGATGGTGCCGGTCCAAACGCCGCAGTTCTTAGTGAGCATTCCTGCTCAATACCTGTCCCCACAACAAGACAAGTCACGAAAAACAGGAAATATAAATTCGTGTTATTCGTGTTATTCGTGGCAGATTTTTAATAGGGGGTAACCGTATTTTTTGGCGGTTGCGGTTGGTATAATTTTGAATTCGTCGTGCAGACCAGGAGGACATCGATGGAATTTCAGCCCGTGATCGGACTGGAGGTGCATGCGCAGCTCCTGACCCGCAGCAAGCTTTTTTGCGGATGCAGCACCCGGTTTGGGGCGCCACCCAACTCGCAGACGTGCCCGGTCTGTCTCGGGCTTCCGGGCGCGCTTCCCGTGCTGAATCGAGAAGCCGTGGCCATGGCGGTCCGTGCCGCTCTGGCTCTGGGGTGCGCCGTCAATTCCATCTCCATTTTCGCGCGCAAGAACTACTTCTATCCTGATCTTCCCAAGGGGTACCAAATCTCGCAATTCGATCTTCCGCTGGCCGTGCATGGCGCGGTAAAGGTGCTCTCCGGCGAGAGAACTGTGGACGGGCACATCGTAAACCGGCGTGAGCAGATCTTCGGCATCACCCGGCTGCATCTCGAAGAAGATGCGGGCAAGTCGCTTCACGAGGGGATGCCGGAGTCAGATACAAAATCGTATGTCGATCTGAACCGCAGCGGCGTGCCCCTGATCGAGATCGTAAGCGAGCCCGATTTCCGCGGCAGCCAGGAGGCATACGATTACTTGACGCAGTTGCGCAAAACCCTTCTCTACCTCGGCGTGTGCGACGGCAACATGGAGGAAGGAAGCCTGCGCTGCGACGCAAACGTCTCCGTACAGCCCAAGGGAGCGGCCGAATTCGGCACCAAGGTCGAGATCAAGAATCTTAACTCCTTCCGATTCCTGCAGCGGGCTCTGGACTACGAGATCGAACGACAGACCCAAGTCATCACCGGGGGTGGCCGGATCGTCCAGGAGACTCGTTTGTGGGACGAGGCCAAGGGTTGTACTGCCGTCATGCGGAGCAAGGAAGAGGCCCATGACTACCGCTATTTCCCTGAGCCTGATCTTCCGCCGCTCAAGCTGGATCCATCGTGGATCCATGCGTTGAAGGACTCCCTGCCCGAGCTGCCGCATGAAAAAACGCTGCGGTTTATGACTGAGTATTCATTGTCGAGCGACGAAGCCCTGCAGCTTACTTCGAGCCTTGCCATGGCGTCCTACTTCGCAGACTGCGCCAAAGCCTCCACAAATCCGCGCGCGGCGCTCAACTGGATCACCGGAGACCTCGCCTATGCCCTTAAGAACACAGGCAAGGAGATTGAGAACTGCCCGCTGCCGCCGGACCGGCTCGCCGCACTGATCCACATGGTTGACGCCGGAGAGATCTCGGGGAAAATTGCCAAGGCCGTCTTCGAGGAGATCTTCCGTTCCTCGGAGGAACCATCCGCCGTCCTCAAGCGCCTCGGGCTGGTCCAGATCAGCGATGAGGCCACAATCGAAGCCGCGATCGACAAAGTGAAGGCTGCCAATCCGAAGCAGCTCGCTGAATATCGCTCGGGCAAGGAGAAGCTGTTCGGCTATTTTGCCGGCCAGGTGATGAAAGAAACCAAGGGTCAGGCCAATCCGCAACTCCTCAACGATTTGCTCAAAAGGAAGCTCAAGGAGTAGGTCCAGCACGGGGCGTTCGTAGCTGGCTCATGACGAACCTCACGGCGGGTCATCCGGTTTTTCTATTGGCTGTTACTAATCAGAATATAAATAGATTGACACGTGACGGTATCAAAAAGAAAACAGAACGCTATGTCCGTCGGTATCGGAATCGGGATCGCAATCGCAGTCGCAATCGGTTGGATGGGTTTGCAAAGGCCGATAGCGACTGCGATTGCGACTGCGACCCCGATTCCGATACGGATGATCGCCACCCAAGGCGAACATAACCTCTGTCATGCTCCTCATTGTGGATCAAATGTCCACCTATTTGTGAACTGTCTAGTAACTCCCGACTTCTGGTTCATAAGATGAGCAAGTCGGAATCTCGCAGGAAGGCCGCGATGCTGCGCCAGCGGCAGATTCGCTCGAAGGCGTTCTCTGCGCAAACGGATAGCCGCAGGCCGCTGTTTGTCGCCGATGTCATGCTCGGGCGTCTGGCCAAATGGCTGCGCATCGCCGGGTTCGACGTCCTGTACTCGAACCGCTTTACCGATGATGAGCTGGTGAACCTGTCACATGAAGAGGGGCGCATTCTGCTATCCCGCGACACGCGTCTGCTGGTGCGAAAGGCGGTGAAGAATTTTATCTTCCTCGAAAGTGAAAACATCCAATCTCAACTCAAGCAGGTCTTCGATGTCACCCATACCAACAGCCTGCCTGGCTTCCTGACGCGCTGCCTCGCCTGCAACGATCTTCTGGTGGAAATTTCGCGAGAGCGGGTGAGCGAAAAGGTTCCCCGATTCGTTTTCGAGACGCAGACCCACTTCAAGTCGTGTTCGAAGTGTGACAGAATCTATTGGGCCGGTACCCACCGTCAGTCCGTGCTGCACACCCTCGAGAAGCTCCTCCACTGATCGCGCAACCCGCAACGATTCGAGATTCGAGATTCGAGATTTTGGGATCTCGAATTTCGAATCTCGAATCTCGAATTAAGGGGGATGGTATGATTGCGCCGAGGAGGATTGCGAGTGCTCACAGTGGAGCAGAAACAGGAAGTGTTGAAATTTGTTCGCGGGCATGAGGCTCGGATATTCACTTTCCGCGAAGTAGTGCGATGTCTCGATCTTGATAGCGACGAGAGGCGCAATCTTCAGCGCTATCTGGATGAACTGGATGCCCAAAACATCATTCACCGCATCAAGCGGGGTCAGTACGCGCTCCCCTCCAAAGAGGCTCTGGTTTCCGGCATCTTGATCTGCCACCGCGACGGCTATGGGTTTGTGAGACCGGATGACCGAGCAACCTATGACCAGGACATTTTCATTCCTGCACGGAACATGGAAGAAGCCCTTCATGGGGACCGTGTGTTGATCAGGGTGGCCAGAAGGAAGCGCGTCTCCCGGCCGGGACGCCGCGTGCGTCCCGGCGAAGGCGAGCAGGAGGAGCGGCTCGAAGGCACGGTGCTCCGGGTCCTCGAACGCGGGCATCCCAGCATCGTCGGGCGCTACTACGAGCACCCGCGATTTCCGATGGTGGTGCCCCTCGATACCCGCATGTTCCAGAACATCATGATTCCGCCGCCGCACAGCAAAGGAGCCAGGAATGGTCAGGTCGTTGTTGTATCACTGTCGGTGCCACCAGGTCGGCACCAGGACCCACAGGGGCGCGTGATTGAGGTCCTGGGCTATCCGGGCGACAAGGACATTGAGTACAAAATCGTAGAGCACAAGTATGGTCTGCCGGTGGATTTCAATCCTCGGACCCGGGAAGAGGTGGCGGCGATTCCGGATCATGTCCTGGATGAGGAACGCGAAGGACGCGAGGACTTCCGGGATGAGCCGGCGGTGACCATTGACGGAGAGACCGCGCGCGACTTCGACGACGCCGTCACTCTCGAGAGGCTGCCGTCCGGACACTATCTTCTCGGCGTTCACATCTCAGACGTCTCGCACTATGTGCGCGAAGATACGGCACTCGACGCCGACGCCTTCGCCAGGGGCACCTCCGTGTATTTCCCGGATCGTGCCATACCAATGCTCCCGCCCAAACTCTCAAACGGAATCTGCTGCCTGAAACCCGACGCAGACCGCCTCGTTTTCTCAGTGATCATGGAGGTCGACGGGCGCGGGCAAGTCGTCAAGAAGCGTTTCACTGAAGCCATTCTCCACAGTCGCGCGCGCATGACCTACACCTCCGTGGCGAGGATCCTCGTGGATAAGGATCCGGAGGAGCGCAGCCGGCATGCCGAGCTCGTGCCAATGTTTGAGGCCATGGAAGAGCTTTGCGGGATCTTGTCCAGAAAGAGGTATCGCCGCGGCGCCGTCGATTTCGACCTGCCGGAAGCAGAAATCGAGTTCGACGATAATGGTCGGGTAATCAGCGTGGTTCGTGCTGAACGGAACATCGCGCATCGCATCATCGAGGAATTCATGCTGCTCGCCAATGAGACTGTGGCCGAGCGATTGACTGAGTCGGACGGCCCTGCACTGTACCGCGTGCACGAAGAGCCTGACCCGCAGAAGGTGCTGGATTTCGCGGAGTTTGCCCTGGCCCTGGGATATCGCCTCGAAGGCCGCAACGGCAGGTACTGCCCCCGCGATTTCCAGAAATTCGTCGCTCAGATCGAGGGCAAAACCGAGGGCCGATTCCTCGCTTACCTGATGCTGCGCTCCTTTATGCAGGCGCGCTACTCGGCGGAAAACACGGGGCATTTCGGACTCGCGACCTCCGAATACACCCATTTCACCTCTCCCATTCGGCGCTACCCCGATCTGGTTGTGCATCGGCTGCTGAAAGAGTGCCTGAAGGAGCATCCTCTGGCAGCGTGGCAGGCGAACATAACCGCCCAGCTGTCGCACATTGCCGCCCACACATCGGCTCGCGAACGCAATGCGGATGAGGCGGAGAGGGAGATCGAGAAAATCAAGAAAGTTCAGTTCATGGCCGACAAGGTCGGCGACGAATTTGAAGGAATCGTTTTCTCGGTCATTCGCCAGGGCTTCTTCGTCGAGCTCTTGGAGCATTACGTGGAAGGATTCGTGCCCGCCGACACGCTCATCGACGATCGCTATTTCTACAAAGAAAAAACCCATTCCTTCATGGGCGAACGCCTCCATCATCACTTCAAGCTAGGGTCCAAACTCGTGGTTCGCCTCGACCACGCCGACTCGGAGACTTTCCGGCTCACCTTCTCCGCGGTACGGCTATCGGCATAAAGGGCTACAAGATCACCAGCCGTCATTTTGCCGGCCGCTATGGGAGTGTCGCGGCACTCCAAAGCGCCTGCGGCGCGAAAGAAGCGGAACATAAGGCTGATGCCACATCGAGTACGATCCCGGGCACGAAATCATTAAAATTCCCCCATCTCCGGAGCGATTTACATTTAGAATAGCCAGGAGAACGTTCTCCCGTGATGAGTAACGCACGGGAAAGCAAGCGATGGGAACGTAGAGGAGGATCGTGAGAGACCAGACAGCGAAGACGCCCAAGAGAAACAACCCTGCTTCGAACCCGAAAATGAAAATGAGCACGGCACTACGGCGATATCTCTACGCGACGGCGGCGATCACGGGCGCGGCCGTTCTTATTATTGAAATCCTCGGTGCCAAAATGCTCGCACCGTATGTCGGCACATCCCACTTCGTGTGGACCGCACAGATTGCTGTGACCCTCGTGGCGCTGTCGATGGGATACTACCTCGGCGGCTGCCTGGTGGACCGGGCGACCCGATTGGGGCAGCTCTATGGTTGCATTTTAGTGGCCGCCATTTATCTCAGCCTGGTGGTGCTGATCTGTGAACCGGTGGCCTATTGGTGCCTGCAATTCCGGCTCGCTTTGGGGGCGTTGATTGCCTCTGCCTTGCTCTTCCTGGTACCGCTTACCTTGTTGGGCGCGACCGGTCCATTCCTGGTGCGCATTCTGGCGCAATCCCTCCAGGGCGTGGGAGGACAAGTCGGACGGCTGTCCGCTGTCAGCACCCTCGGCAGCCTGGCCGGCACGGTCCTTATCGGATATGTGCTGATTCCGTTTTTCCCCAACTCAATCACAATGTTGTTCACCACAGGTTTGCTGATCATCGTTTCGTTGACGTACTTTTTCGTCTGGCAAAAAAGGGAGCGCTCGGAAGGACAGGTGATTCTCGGCGTCTTAATGGCGTTGATCCTCGGCGCATCCGGCATTCTCAGAGATAATTCCACCCACATTCCCGGTGTCGTTGAGATCTATCGGGCCAATTCCAATTTCGGGTTGCTGCAAGTCTTTGAGCAAACCAACATCAAAGGCCGGATCTTTCTCAACGATTACCTGCCCCAAAACGGTTACGATCCAATTCAGCAAAGGAGCCTGTTTCCGTTCACCTACATGCTGCACGGTCTGGCTCGTGCGTACAACGCCCATATCAACGACGTTCTGTGCATTGGCATGGGAGTGGGCATCGTGCCGATGAGATTCGCTCGTGAGGGCGCTCGCGTGGACGTCGTGGAAATCAATCCG
>JBEKYG010000292.1:0-9698 GCA_049511215.1 Acidobacteriota bacterium
AAATAACCCGCCGCAAGAAAAACAAAATCGGGCTACTTGGAAAGAAAAATCCAGTCTTATGATTTTACCAGGTGGCTCACTTTATCTGAGCAGGGGTGGTTCAATTTAACTGAGCGCTATAGCGCAAGGACTGTTGGAACGCGGTCTCCTCTGCAAATGACTCGACCTGCGAGAGTGCAAGGACAGCTTCCTTCCAGAGCAAGTCCTGAATGCCTCGCACATCCTCCCGTGCCACTTTGGGTCGGGATGGCTTGCTCCTGGCCGATAAATCGCCAGCATTTTTGGCGGACGGCACGGTTTGCCTTTCTGTCTGATCGCCCGGCTCAGGGAAAAGCGATTTCTGCGAAACCGACTGATCTGGTTCGTGCTGAATCTTCCTCATAACCTTATGCTGCTCAGCTGCGTGTCGCAGCGTCTCAAAGTGTGCGCCAGCGGGCAGAACATAACCACCTGGGAACCTTAGCCGCTTGTCTCTTGTTCTTTGCGACCTGAGTCTAGCCCCGAAGCCGACTCAAATCAATCAGTACGAATCAGCCAAATTCTGTAGCGTTTCCATCTATCGATTCATGGTTGTGGCGGCGCCTCTGAAGGACGCTCCGCTGACGTTTAGCTACGAAAGGGGGCCGGACGCCGTGTCTATCGCCGCACCAGGCACTATTTCCTGCGAACCGAGAACAGTTCACTCTTGCCGCTAAGTCATAGCAACATGGTGGGTTACCCACCTGCTTGTTTTGTTGACAGTTCTCGGTTCATTCCCGCCTCCCTCCTTGAAATAAAAGAGCCGCAGGGGCAAGCGCAAAATCCTCTCGCCCTTCGGGCGTGGCAACCCGAATGCCCACGGCAAGGCTATGGCTACCATATCACGCTGATGAATCAACCAATCTACGACGATCGTGGCTGATCGGCGACATTGACCACCATTCCGTTGATGCTTTTTCCTATGCCGGAATGTCGCAGCGCAACCTGCTTAAGAAAGTCGATTTTTTGTCTAGACAATGGGGTACACCTTAATCCAATGGTTGGCAGCGGATGTCCCAGGTGCAGAAGCACCTAAACTAGCCCGACTTTCCTAGTTACGCGTGAGGCTATCGATTTCCCGCTGATTCTGCAAGGAGATCCGGGCCGAGCTGCGTATTATACAACCGGCGGAGCGAAGCGACGCAACTCCAACACTTCGCAACTCCAACACTTCGAAGATTTCTTCCTGCTCAGGCAGCATTTCTGAGAGTTGAAAGCTATCGCGCTGCTGGCGGGAGGGGCGGCCGGGTCCTCGCGGCCAGATCAGGGCGACCTCATAGATCTGGTTGAGAAGGTTAAACAGGCGCGGAATGCTGACGTCAATTCCCTTCAGATGCAGCTGCCTCACCAACAACGACGCTATCGTCAAAGCCAGGACACAATAGAAGACGTGCACGCGGATCATCGAGTTGGTCCAGTGATACATAGGCCGGATGCTTATGAAGTGAGGGTTTTTCATTGTGCGAAAGGCATCCTCCACATGGCTTTGGCCCCGATAGGCGAGGACGATTTCTTCATCGGTCCAAGTGTCGTTGTCGGTAAAGAGGATGGTCTTGCCCAGAACTTGGCTTTCCAGAAGTTCGAGGGCGGCATGATCAAACTGGTATTGAAGAGTGGCTTTACCGTTTTCTGCGCCGACCTCGGTTGTGATCAGGGTCTTCATGTGCTGTCCCTTTAATATCCCACGCACTTGGTTGCGGACACTCTCTACGGTCGGATCCTTTCCGCGTGTCACGCTGCCCTCCAGCCGTCGTCGTAAGGACGTTTGCAGATCGCGTAACTTCTCTATCCGTTTGGCTACTTCTGTCAGCAGGGTCTGCGTTTGGCTGAGGTACAGGTTTTCGTTATAGGTCACCAAGACGGTTCGCTCGACGCCGAATACGGACATCCGAGTACGATAAACCTCGACGCCTGCCAGCCGTGGGTTGGACAACGGCTTGAATTCCTTGCGCGGAATTTCGAGTAGTTGGGGATGCTGATCATAGGGCAAGGAGCCGACAAAGTGAAACGGCGTCGCTGCGATGCCGGTGAGGTTGTCGGTCGAGTTGTTGCCCTTGTCGAAGACAAGCGTAATGTCCTGGCAATGCTGCTCGAGCACGCGGTAACGTGCGACCAGTTCTTCCGTGACTGAGGCAAAGGTCTTGCTGTCGTGGTCGTTGCCAGGATAGGTGTGGTGAAACAGCGGTACATGAAAATCCATGCTGACCAGTAAGGCCACACCCACGATGCGTAGGTCGACACGGTGCTCTTTGCTCTTGCCGCGCCGCGCGAGAGTATTGTGGTGATTGAAGGTATCGATGAAGGTAAAAAAGTTGGTGGTGTCGTAAGCCAGACAGCGGAGGTCCAAACCGAATTCGGCCAGCAGATGTTTCGTCAGGTCGGCTTCGATACGCTGAATGGCGTCGGCATCGACTCGTTGCATGTGGTCCCAGAAACGCTGGCTGGCCAGCAGTTGGGTTGATACCGGGCAGAGACGTGCCAGAGAGGTGCCGGCATACCATTCGGCAAAGGAGCGCTTGCTTTTGGGTGCCGTGCAGCGATTGATGGCGGCCAGGGCGAGGTATTGGCCGACGGAAAGCCCCTGTTCTCGTTTGGCCAGATGTTGATCGATGATATCCACGAGACGCAGGCGCTGGGACATCGCCCATGCGGCGGCCACCCCACCGAAGCTGAACACGCGAATCTTCTGGGGTTTTACGGGAGCGCGATGGAGTTCGACGGCCGAGATGATGTCGTCGGCCGAGCCGAGGTATTTTTGCATCGTCAAGCGAGGCTTGCCGTTGATGCGCCCGGATTGAACAGCGTAGTAATAAGTATGCCCCTTGATCGTGCGGCGAGTAATGGTCGGCATGAGTTATATAATACATTGCTCTTCCAGATTGTCAACAAGTAATTGCAGGCCGATCCGATGTGATCACAATGTATGGCAAATATAAGGATAAATGATAATATTGGGCATAAGGCGCAGCGCGGGGGATAGGTGATTAGCGGTCAAATAGTTATATAATACGTTTGGAGAGAAAGAATCGGGGATCAACTAATGACCTACCGTTCAGCCCAGGCAGCTGAAACCCGCGACTAAAGCGGGTTTTGCGAAATCTCGGACTGAATATCCCAGCAACAGGCTAGAATTGATTCGCGGTCGGCGCGCGTAACTAGGAAAGTCGGGCTAGGTAACTAGGAAAGTCGGGCTAGGTCGGCAAATTCGCACTACCTCACAAGAGGACTGGATTTACAAAGTCCGGAGAGATCGCAGATTGCTTCAGTAACGCGCACCTAGACAACTGTGGAATATGTAGAAGGGGATTATTCTTATCGGCACAGCGGGACGGGACTTTAAGAGAAAACGACTGAATTGTGACGGACATCATAATTAATGACTCTTGACGTGCCGATAAGATGGGCAGGGAAGGGAATTCCTATATCCCGCGGAGGGTGCCATGGAGAGCATAAGCGTATCCTTGGGCGTTGTCGTTGCCACCCTGCTAAAGGTATTGCGTGCGGCAGGCGAGGACATTTCTTTGCGCAGTGTGCTGCTGAGAGCGTGGCGTCAAATATTTTTAGCGAGCATCTATTATACCTGCTTAGGCTTGGCCTTTGCATTCACTGCAGACCTAGCGTTGCAGGAAAGGCCGTCCCGGCCGGCTGTGTTTTTTATCATTGGATTTGGCATATCAATAGCCGGACCGACGTCCCCAGAGGGGAGATTAAGTCGTTTCCTATCATATATACCCCTCTCTCGCATTCGCACGACGGTCAAACAGCTCGAAGTAAAAGCACTCGAAAGTGCTGCCGAAGGAGCTAGGCAGATAATGCGTTTTCAGTTACTCTCCACAGACTACTTGTCACGATCGGATGCGCTTTCGCGAATATTCCAGTTCTTCTTATCCAAAATGCCGCCAAGCAGCAGATCTTTGCGGGATCCGCTGCGGCAATGTGAAGCGTTATCAGCAATTGTTGGTAGCAGAGAACTATCGGCACTCGTCCTTGCGATAGCGGCAAACCCGACAATGATTTTGCCCACATGGCCCGCAGGGGTGCGAGATAGAAGAGGATTTGGCGATAGAAGGCATCTATCCTCAGGCCACGATCCCGAGCGACGGCGTGGCGGGCGCCGGAAATCGGACAACGCGCATGAAGCCATGTGAACCACTGGCCCTTTATTGCTCGCATCTCTATATCAGCGAGCGACTCGCAGATGGGAAAGTTTCTGCCCGTCGTGCCATCAAAAACGCGCCCTGCTCTTTGCCGAGCACATCGACCAGGAGGTTCTGGGCCAGGTCCCCATCCGCCAGTACGTCGTCACGATCCCTAAGATGCTGCGCCTCTGTTTCAAGTACGATCGCAAGCTCCTGGGCGAGTTGAGCCGGTGTTTTTTCGATTCCATCAAGGAGATCTTTCTGCTTGCCGCGCCCCAAGCTGGAGCTGACTCGGCCGGCTCGCCGTACCTTCCCGCGATGGTATCCTCCGTGCAAACCTACGATGTTGACCCGACCCGGTTTAACCCTCAGGTTCACTGTTTGGCTGCGGACGGGCTTCTCGGGTCCGACGGCTCCTTTTTCCCGATCACCCAGCCTGATCCGGTCGAGATCATGCTGCTGTTTCGGCACCGGCTGCTGCGCACCCTGCTGGCCAAGGAGAAGATCAGCAACCAGGTGGTCGAGATCCTTTTCAGTTGGAGGCACGCAGGATTTTCTGTGTTTCAAGGAGATCCGGTGTCTCACGAAGACCACGAGGCGCTAGAGCGGCTGGCCAGATACATGGCTCACCCTCCCGTCGGCCTGTATCGATTACACTATGATCCCCGCAGCAGCAGCGTCACCTATGCCCCCAGGAATCATGACGACTGTGCCGGCGCTCATTCTCCAGGCGCTCTTACCTGTACCGCACTCGATTTCCTCGCCGCCCTGTGCTCTTATAGCCCCGAAGCCATCTCCTCAAAGAGCGATTTCTGCGACGCCCGGGCATCTGGTTCATGGTGAATCTTGCTCATTGCCATATCCTGAACAATTCATCCGGCGTGGTCGTTTCTTGATCTGGGCAAGCCTGTCGAAAAACTCGGCCTGCCGAGGGCCCGACATGACCACTCAAGGATCCTTGCTATTTGTCTCTGGCTATGTGACCCGAGTCTAGCCCCGAAGCAAACTCAAATCAATCAGTTCGATTAGGCCAATTCTAGGGAATCAAGCGGAGATCGACTGCCGCTGGAGTCGAATCACTGGGGTTGTGGTGCTATCCTAACAACGCATCAACTTCACGCCGATCGCTCACACCGGCTGCCCCCTGTGGTTCTCAACCACGGCGTGGGCTATGTTGTAGGGAGTTCCTTCCATAGCCTCAAAGTAAAGCGCTCGTCATCCTCGATTAAATCGGGCATGGTCCTGTTCTGCTCCATCATGCATTTGACGATCTTTCTTGGGATCCCCATACCCATATGCTCGAGGTAGCGGTAGTCCCGCATCACATCCTTCAGCAGTTGATTCCGGGCGGCCCGGCAACCGATTATCATGCGTGGCGGTGTAATCCCGTTGGGCAGACGTCCAGGAGAAATGATCTCCAGGCGATCCTCATAGATTGAAAGCTCGATATCGGTACTCGAAAGCAGGTAGTCCCGGTGCACCAGGGCGTTGACAATGCCCTCGCGCACAGCTTCTTCAGGATAGGTCCACCGTTCCTCCCGTCTGGCTCCGTCAGCTAGAGTTGCGGATACGCCGGTATTACGCCGAACAAAGTCCACGGCCTGTTCCACTAAGCCGTTCTCGACCAGGACCGTGTCGAGCACTTTTGTTTCCTCATGCAGGATCTGGCTGAAGAGCGGCGTCATTGGACCACGGATTGCCGCACGCTCCTTGGCGGCATAATCCTTCACCTTCGCCGGATAGGCGGCTGCGTCAATTCCTGCCTGGGGAAGAAATCTGTTCGGGTTTGGACAGAACAAAAGGAGCCCCGCGACGGTAGCCGGAATTCTATCTTGCTCTTCGACTAGAAGCTCCGTGTTTACGAGGAGATGCCGCCAACCTACGATGTCTTCCGGCGCGGGCACGTTTTGCCCGCGCACACGCTGGAAGTAGTCACGAAGTCGCCGGCGATCAAGGTCAACCATCGTGGATCCCGAGACACCGCGGATTTCCAGGCGAAAAGCGCCGCGCAGTTGGAAGATCCGTTCCAACTCATCGGAGCTCGCTTCGCGGCTTTGAGTGCCGACGCGGATGTAATAAGTCCTGTGATTATCATGCCACACATGGAGGACGCCCCACCCGCGGTCCACCTGCACGACTGCAACATCCTTTCCAGGCTCGACATCCTTGATGATTTCGAAATAGGGAATCAGTTCGGGGCGGATCTTGTCCCGGCACGTTGTCATGATCCATTGTTCCAGCCGGGGTCTTGTAATGCCGACCACGCTTCCATCGTCATCCACGCCGAGCAAGACGCGCCCTCCCTGCAGATTGGCGAAGGCAACTAACTCCTTGGCGAGTGCGCGATTCTCGACGGTGTCTCGCTTAAACTCCAGGCCGGAATTTTCACCGTTCTTGATCAATTCGAGCAGATCCGTTTTCGTCATTGTTTCCCTTCTCAGAATCCATATTTCAGGCGCCGCATCTCAAATGCATCCTTCCCGCCCTCGAGTACCTCCTCAACGAGTTCCCTGACTATACGAGAGTCGATGGATCCCATGTGCTCTTGAGGAAGTCTTGCCTTTCCTTGGCTTGCTTCCCCTGACGCCGACAGACCAACAATCAACTCGGCATCGCCAAGAACAGGTATGTTGGCATTATGGGTAGCGAACAGAAACTGCCGGCGACGCTTTTCCTCGCGAATCTTGGGAACAACCCCGTCCGAAATAAATCGGTTGTCCAGATCGTCTTCTGGCTGATCGACGATCAGGGGGCCCTGCGACTCCAGGAGAAGCAGAAGCAATACAGCTGTCGCCTTCTGTCCTGTGGACAGTTCTTCCAGCGTCTGCCACTGAACTGGTTGCTCCTCTGCTGCCACATTGAGCTTGATGGTGGTGGTCGGAGGCAAATCGAGCTCTTCGATCTGCATTATGACCTCGGGACGAGCCTCTGCGATGCGGTCCGCCTGGCCAGGCGAGATACCGAATTTTCGTGACAACGACTCGCGGCCCTCGCGGCAAGCGGCAGCGAATGCCGGCAGGGATAAATCCGGTTTTTGTTTTAGAATTTCAATTGCTTCCGATAGTCGTCCGCCAATCTGGTCTCGCAGAAGCTGGGCAAGGGGTTCGCGGTTGCCGGCAGCAGTAACCTCGACTGAAACCCGGCCTTCGAGCTTACGATTTACCTTTTTTGCAGCCCGCTCGAGTTGCCTGAACTCCTCCCCTTTGATGTCCTCCCATTCAGAAATCAGATTACGCCGTTCAGCCTGGAATTCCTTAAGGTCACGCTCCAATGCAACCTGCCTTTCCCTCAGCGGGCGCAGTTCCTCGATTTGTCGCCGCAGCCGGATGAACTCTTCCCCGTCAACCTTCGATTTCTGCAGCTCGCGCAGGATGCTTTCATACGAGGCCAGAACAGCTTTCTTCCTCTCTTCCCAATGTCTATGAGTTTCCTTCATTCCCGCATCTGCCCGTGCAATTGCCTCCCTCAATTGGGTCACAACATTTTGGATGTCCCGGTTTAATTGCTCCAGTACGGTGTCTGCAGCGCCCAGGATGTTTTTCCCGGGAAGATCTTCCAGCGCTTTGGCCGAGAGGAAAGCCCGATCGATAGGGGTCGCTCGCTCCAGCTGATTGAGCCACTCCTCGAAAGGTTCCAGCCGTTCCTCAGCGGTTTTGAGCACCCTTTCTTCGCGTACAAGAAGGCTCTGTTCTTTGAGTTTTTCCTCCAAACCAGCATCTTGAAACCGGCGCAGGGTCTCCTCCAGTGCCGGTAACGCGGCAAGCCTTTCACCGATCTGCAAGATCTCCTTCCCTGTGTCAAGCAGTCGAGACCGCGACCTCTCCAGTTGCAGGCGTATCTCGTTTTTTCGCTTGGGCAGGCTGGAATCACGATCTACAAAACGATCCAGTAGCCGGGTCAGTTTCTCTCGGCTTTTGGTGAGTTCAGAGATCTCATGTTGGCCGTACACTTCAACCTGCTCGATGATATCGGCAGGAGTGAGGTTCAGGACAGTGCCGCCTTCATCGCGCACGGTTGGAGGATTCGGAATCGTTCGCTCAATCAAGTAGCGCCGTTTTGCCGGGCGATGGGAACACACTAACAGGGAGATCTTGGTGCCGCTCCGGAGCACTTGCCGGACGATCCCTTCGTGAGCCTTGCGGGCCTCTTCTCCCAGAGGTTCTAACCCCAAGACATATCGGAGACTCTCGATGATAGTAGATTTGCCGGTTCCCCGGCCGCCTATGAGCACGTTGAGGTAGTCTGCAAAATGGATCGCTGCGCCATCGAGAAATCCACCTTGCCAGGCGACGGCGACAAACTGGGTGTGTTCCTCCATCGGGGGATCGGTGGCCAGGCGGATTCTTGAGCCTGGATCAAGAAATGCCTGCCGCAATCCGTCAACGGACGGCTCTGACATCTTGATCCAACATGATGCGCCGGGTCTCGCCAGGTCCTCTGGGCTGGATACGTCCTGAGCGTTCAAGATGGCGACGGGCCGCTCACGCTTATAGTCGGGATTTTTGTTTTCAAGGATTGGCTTGAGGTCGTAAGGGGCATCGCTCAGCGGACCAGGCAAGGAACATGCGAGCAAATGAGGCGATCGCCAGGCATTGCTTCGCGGCTGGCCGGAGAGCATGACCAAGAGCCCTCCCTCACTTGCAACGTGAGCCGCAACGCAAATGCCCTTCCACTCTTCGGCACATTCGCGCAGGAACTCTTGGGCATCATACTTGCCGGTAGGTGATTGTTCTTTGTCATCCTCATGAATGCCGCAATCGCCCAGCAGTCGTTCAAGGGCCCTCGCATCCCTGGACGGGTCAAACAGGCAAAGGAGATGGATGCCGTCTTTTGTGCGGGCCTCGAATCCCGGAAAAACATAAATGCCCGCGCCTCGCGCGGCTTTCATCAATGAGTCGGCAGATTGCACGCGATAATGGTCGGTTATGGCAATGACTTCGACGTTATGCTCGCGACAAGCCTGTACGATGGCTTGATTGTATGCCTCCTCGTCTGCAAAGGCGGTTGGCCTGTTTTGCCGCTTCAAGTAACTGAAAGGATTCACCTGGAGTGCGCAACGATAAAAACGAGCGCCATTGGGTAACTCAAGAGCTGCCTTGATCGCTTTTGCGAGCTCCATCATATCCGCCTCCTGATCGCTGCCTGTATGTACCTGATCGTACCACATGTGAGGTCTAACGTCTTGCAGAAGAACATCTTCTGAGATGCATGAGGTTGAGCTTTGATCCGCGGGGATGTGTTGTGCAGGCAACAGTCAATGGCGGATAGCGCCTTTATCCATGACTTCTTCGCATTTCTGCAAGAAGATTCAGAAAATGGCCTTTTTCACCTTGGTTGCGGCCATCGGCCGCGGTAGAAAAAATAAGCTGCCATATTGTACCGCGCGGCGATACGGGTCGGAATAAAACCCTCCGCCTTTGCGGACTCTGCTTCGAAAATAGCCTCGGTTAAGCTGCCGTCTGTTCGATCAGTTGCACCTTGAAGCCAAGGGTTTCCAGCCGTTTGACGTGGTAGCGGCGGATTCTCTCCCGGCCAATCCGG
>JBEKYG010000293.1:0-6599 GCA_049511215.1 Acidobacteriota bacterium
GTTTGATCGCACCTTAAATGTCACCGGCCCGGTTGACCTCGACGTAACCACAGGATCCGGAAGCATCGACATCCGTGCCGGCAGTTCCTCGGTGGTTCAGATTCACGGGCAGGTCCGAGCCAACGACGATTGGAGAAGCAACGCACAGGACAAAGTGCGCTACCTGATGGCTAACCCGCCTATTGAGCAAAACGGCAATATCATCCGCATCGGCCGGATTGACAATGAAACGTACAGGAACAATGTCTCCATCAGTTATGAAATCATCGTTCCCGCCGAGACTCAGGTTCGCTCGAAAACGGGTTCGGGAGGTGAGAAAATCGAGGGACTGCGCGGGCCGGTCGATGCCACAACGGGTTCGGGATCGATTGCCATGGGCAATATTGGCGGCGACGTGATCGCCCAGACCGGTTCGGGCAGCATAGCACTAGACCAGGTCGCAGGCAGGGTTGATGCGCACACGGGCAGCGGTTCGATCCGGGCCGAGCAGATCAGCGGATCTATCAAGGCAGAGACCGGGAGCGGAAGCGTGATTCTGGGGCAGACCTCGGCTGAGCGCGGCGGATCGCGGGATGTAGACGTAAGCACGGGCTCAGGCAGCGTCGAGGTGTCCGGGGTCAATGGATCGCTGCGTGCACAATGCCACAGTGGCAGAATCAAAGTGGACGGGACCCCGGCAGGTGATTGGAAACTGAATGCCTCATCCGGAGGCATAACGCTGCAGGTGGGTACAGGTGCCGCTTTCGACCTAAATGCTCACTCGAGTTCCGGCGTGATCAAGGTAGACCAGCCCGTGACGGTAACCGGAGCACTCAGCAAGCATGAGCTGCGCGGCAAGGTGCGTGGCGGCGGCCATTTGATTGATGTCCGCACCAGTTCGGGCAACATATCCATCCGATAGAGAGCTCCGGTTTGGAGGTGAAACACCGGAACTGATCCCGTTGCACCTGCGTTTCCGAAACCGCAGAAGCGCCGTACCGCCCCACACGACTACCAAGCCAACTGAGCGAGCAACACCTGCCGAGGTACTCATGTTGCCTTCGCCGTCTAACGCCCGCGCTAACCGGCGCCTCGGTTTTCGGCGCGTCCGGTCGAGCGCTGGTCACGTCTAACGGATCTGGGTTTCAGCCGCGCCAGGATCCGCAGATTGCATTGCGTTGCGAATAGGAGAGGAATCCCGGAAGGAGACCGCTCAAAGCGTCGCCGGTGAGGAATGATAATGTAGATTGAGATCCGTGGGGCCGATGGATCGTGGGGATTGGCTTCTCCATGATCTGCAATCAAACTTCCAAAATGATAAGATTGTCTTCATGGAGGAGGCGGCCATGAAACTGGGAGTCATTGAGTACATCGACTGCGCGCACTTTCTGCCGGGACACAAGAAATGCGGAATCCTGCACGGGCATACCTATAGGGTCGAATTGACTGTCGAGGGCGAAAACAAGACAGGCATGATCATCGACTTCGGTGATCTGAAAGGATTGCTCCGGGAAACGATTAGCCTCTACGACCACAGATCATTCAACGATTTTCTTGAGTACCCCTCGGTTGAAAACATCTGTGAAATGATTCATCACAAGCTGGGGGAGCACTTGAACCTGCCCTTCACTGTCAGGGTCTGGGAGGGGAAGGGGAAATGGGCGGAGATCGGGTGAGGCTCCCGCTTCGGTTCGGCATACGCTATACGACGCATCCGCGTCTCGAAGGGAGCCAGACGGAGGATGCTATAATCCTAGGAGATGGCCCGAGCGGCTTCGCGCCGACTCACCTTCCTGCCGGATAAGGCCTGAAAACGCCTGGTCATCGAGCCCGGGACCAGTAACAAAATCTCATCCGCCGGCCGCATCGACCGCCGGATGCACCCTCGCTGAGATCCAAAAACACGTCCTGGAAATTAGACATATATCTGATCAACGAGGGATTCCCGTCACGCTCGCGTGAGCAGGGGCAATGCCAAGTCCTGATCCCGGTCTTGACCCTTTGCCCCTCGGCCCCCGTTTTTCCACGACTTTTGGCCGCGGCTTTGCCGCGCCGAGTGTTTCCTGGGTTAAAGAGCAGTTACTATGCCGCGGCTTGCCCTACTTCTTTCCCTCGCTGAGGATGACTGCAGTCTTGATATAGTCAAGCTTCGGGAAATTCTTGTCCAGATAGGCATTGCCTTCAGTCTGGACGCGATTCTGTTCCGGTCCATATTTGCCCGCAGGCGGGCCATCACCATAGTCGCCGTAAAACGAGCTCACGACGTCCGTTCCCTTGACGACCGTGCCGAACGGCGCAAAGCCCAAGCCGTCAAACAGAATATTGTCGTCGGTAAAGTTGATGAACACCTGCGTCGTGCGTGAATTCTTGCCCGAGGAGGCGAAACTGACATATCCTTTCCTATTGGATTGTTTCACCGGATCGTCCTGAATCTTCGCCTGAGACCAGATGGCATTGAGCCTCGGGTCACCAGTGATCCCGAATTGCACTATGGATTCCGGAACCATTCGGAAAAAGCGGCAATTGTCATAGTAACCGTTTTTGACCAGATTATAAAAACGGTCAGCCCCGTTCGGGGCCCAGGCCCGTCTCACTTGGATCACAAAACCGCCTTTGGTAGTGTTGAATTTAGCCTGATAGACGTCCGGGGCCTTTTCGTTCAGGCCGGCAGGATTCATGAGTTTATCTATGTTTGATTGCACAGCAGCCTGTTCGTTACCGAGTCCCAACACGATGGCACAGAGCAGTGACAGGATTGCCCAAAAACTTTTCTTTATCCAATGCATCGATCCTTCTCCTTTTTCCTGTTGGATTCACAGATTGTAGAGTCCGCCGATGCCTTGCCGCAAGCACCGCAACTTCGTGCGGAGTATACCATCAATCCCTGCGAATTTGGATCGGACAAGGGTGCGCGGGTGTAATCGGAAGTGAGAGTCACTCCTGGAGAAATCAAAACAAAAACGCCACGGATTCCACGGAATTCACGGATCTGTTAAGAGATTCTCGATCACATACTGGGGCCGCCGGTTAGATACGATGGGGGCTGAAATGCTCTATGAAGGACTCTCAGAAACGGTCGTCGGCGCTGCGATGGAGGTCCACATACTGCTCGGATCCGGATTCCTGTAAGCTTTTTGAATCCGTGTAGTCCGTGTAATCCGTGGCGTTTTTGTTTTTTGGCCCAATTCGCTCCGAAAGCGCTGGCAAGCTACTGACTCCCACTTCCGATTGCACCCAGGGCGCGCCAGAAGCGTTAGTTGCCACTGCGATTCAGATAGTGGGAAAAAGCATAGCCACGAATAACACGGCGCGGGCTACCCGCAATCCAAAATCCATAATTACTATTTGGAGGGTCTGTCGGCAGGCTCGGTATGAATGACCACCCGCCCAAGCTGAGGGAACTCGAGGCGCAAGCGGCTCTCCAACTCCTCGGCAATCCCGTGCACCTCGGCAACGGTGCACTCCGTCTCAACCAGCAGGTGAAGTGAGAGATATACTTTCCCCTTGATCGTATGAAGCTCGACATCCTGGCAGCCGCGCGCGTGCTTCAGTTCGCTGCTGACGGCGTCGATGCGATCACGGTAGCGGGCAGCTTCCGACTCCACAATCTCCAAAGCCGGCGCCAGCACTTCCCCCCGAGGCTCGACGTGCACGTGCACATCGGCGAGCGGTATGGATACCGCTCCCGTGCCTAATTCGGCGCGCAGCCGGTTTTCCAGCTCTGTGGCCAGCTGGTGCGCATTTACGAAGCTCAGTTCGGGATCAACCTCCAGATCGAGGTCGATCCAGAGGCCGCGTTCGGTTGAATGCGTGGTGATGTTGTGGACGGATGAAAGCGACCCGGCGGCGACCGCCTGGATTCTCTCAAGGACTCCTTCATTTTCGGCAGAGGGGTCAGCATGGACAACCACATCGGCGTTGGGTGACACGGTGCGCACAGCATCCTGCGCCCGCTGGGTAACGGCGTGACTTTCTTCGAACGAGAGGTGCCGCGGCACATCCACGTTCAAATCGACGAAGATCTGACTGCCGACGTTGCGCACGCGCATGCGTGAGACGCGCCGGACACCCGTTACACCGGATAAAGCAGCCGAGTAATTTTCGGCCAACCCACGGGGAGCGCGATCGAGCAAAGCGTCAATGGTTCTGCGGCCAAGCCGCACACTGACGTACACCACAATCAAGGCGACAATCAGCGCGGCCCCAGCGTCGGCACGAACAAAAATCGACCGCATTCCTGTGGCTTCGCCATAGCGGACCAGCCCCAGCCCCACAATCACAACGGCCGAGCTCCAGATGTCGGTGCTGAAATGCAGTGCGTCCGCCTCCAGCGCCTGGCTGTGATACTTGCGGGCGATGCGCGCCAGGGATCGGGACCTCGAGAAGTCGATGACGATCGAGATCGCCATGGCAAGGAAGGCCCAGAGATTGGGATTGATCTCGACGTTCTCGAAGAAAAGGCGCTGGGTGGCTTCGTAAAAAATCCATAGGCAGGTAACGAGCAAGAGGATCGTCTCGGTGAGCGCGCTCAGATTCTCGAATTTGCCGTGCCCATAGGGGTGGGACTCGTCCGCGGGCCGATCACTCACCCGCACCGCCAAAAGCGTTATCACTGCGGCCACCAGGTCGAGCCCCGAATGCGCTGCTTCGGCCAGAATCCCGAGACTTCCGGTCAGGAGACCGATCCCCAGCTTGAGGCCGGTGAGAAAAACGGCCGCGATTACGGAGGTCGCGGCAACCAATCGTTTCTCTCGAATTTTCTCTTTAAAATCCACTTGCACCATTGGGACACCTGAGAGCCAACATTCTACCGTCGCACGGACTCCGATTCCCAGAAGAATCCTTTGCCAGGCGGAAAGGATTTTTTACCGCGAAGACTCCAAGGCTCCAAGGCGCCACGAGTTTTGTCCTTGATTTGTTGGCGTCTTCGCGTCTTCGCGTCTTGGCGTTAGATTTTGGTTGCGGCTATGCTGCCTCACGTGATTCGTGACTATGTTTCTTACCCAACTCGCGCCCGACGCGGTCTTCCTGGTTGACACACCGGGAGCCCGAAGATACAACTACCACTGTGTCCGGAACAAACCGCAAGCCCACCTCATCATGGATTGCCCTGCGTCACCGAAATTTCCGGCTGCTTTGGCTCGGCCAGCTCTTCTCGCTGGTGGGGTCACGCATGCAGACGGCTGCCATCCTATGGCACATTTCTCTCCTGGTCGCACCCGGGCACAGGGGGCTTGCCCTCGGGCTGGTCGGGTTCGTAAACCTGATTCCTATCCTGATTTTTTCGCCGATCAGCGGTCTGATTGCGGATGCCTTGGACCGGCGGAGAACCATGCTGGTGACCCAGAGCCTGATGGCATTGATGGCTGCCGTGCTCGCGACCGTGACGTTTCATGGCCTTGTGCATGCCTGGCCGATCTATTGGCTCTCATCGCTGGGCGCAGCCGCAAACTCGTTTGACGGGCCGGCCCGGCAATCACTCATTCCCAACCTTGTTCCTCGCGCGCACCTGCCCAACGCCATTAGCCTGAACACGATCATGTTCCAGATAGCGTCGGTCGCCGGTCCCTCGCTGGCAGGCATCTCGATAGCCGTTCTCGAAGTGGGCTGGGTCTACGTCTTCAACGCCGCCTCATTCCTGGCCGTAATCGTGGCGCTGTTGCTTATGCGCAACCTGCCCCGGCCCACTCCTGCCGGGCGGGTTGCGATCAGCCGTGCAGCTGCCGGCGAAGGGTTACGATTTGTCTTCTCCTCGGCGATGATCCGTTCGACCATGTTACTCGACTTTTTCGCAACCTTCTTTTCATCGGCGACCGCATTGCTCCCGATTTTCGCACAGGACATTCTCAATGTGGGCGCGAAGGGTTATGGCTGGCTCTATGCGGCTCCCTCCGTGGGCGCCCTCATCGCCAGCATGGCGATGACCCGCCTCATCGACCGGATCGATCGCCGCGGTACGATTCTGCTTCAGGCTGTCGCCGTCTACGGGCTCACCACGGTGATCTTCGGCCTGTCGCACGTCTTCTGGTTAACCTTTTTTTGCCTGGCGGCGTCCGGTGCCGCGGATACCGTCAGCATGGTGCTGCGCAATGTGATCCGCCAACTGGCGACTCCCGACCATTTGAGAGGCAGAATGATGGCTGTGAACATGGTGTTCTTCGCGGGAGGTCCGCAGCTGGGCGAGCTCGAGGCAGGCGCGGTTGCCCAATGGTGCGGTGCGGCCTTCTCCGTGGTTAGCGGCGGACTCGGCTGCATCGCGGCCACGATCCTGGTATGGGTCGCCACCCCCGCGCTGCGTTCCTACCGGCGTGAAGAGAGAGTGATTCCAGTTTGAGAGCCGCGAATTACCCGGCGCGGCATAGCACGAACCTAGAATGTCAACGCAGGGACCACAGAGGATCTTAGCTTTTCCCCATGGTTGTCACTCCGTGCGATCTCTGCGTCAAGAAGTTAAGTTCCTTGCCTAAAAGTGCGGGATTCAGCGGTGATTCCTAGGAGATTACTAATCAGTTCATAAATAGGTGGACATTTGATCAAAAAATGAGGATCTGGACGGAGGTCGTGTTCGCTTTGGGTGGCGATCATCGGTATCGGAATCGGGGTCGCAGTCGCAATCGCAG